>JADHWT010000034.1 GCA_016783345.1 Candidatus Omnitrophota bacterium
CGGAAAAGGCGGGGTCATATGCAATCCCAAAGAGATGTCGCAGGGAGAGCTTGAACGTTTAAGCCGGGCATATATAAATAAGATATGGCAGAACATCGGTCCGGAAAAAGATGTCCCTGCCCCGGATGTATATACGAATCCCCAGACAATGGCATGGATGATGGATGAGTATTCAAAGATCATTGGAAAGAACCAGTTTGGCGTTATAACCGGTAAGCCCTTAGAGCTTGGAGGTTCTGCCGGCCGCGGCGATGCAACAGCCAGGGGCGGGCTCTACACGGTCCGTGAGGCAGCAAAAGTTTGTGGTATAGATCTTAACAAAGCTACCGTTGCTGTGCAGGGTTATGGTAATGCCGGGTATTACGCTGCATCTCTTGCCAAATCGCTTTTTGGTTCTAAGATTGTTGCTGTTACAGATAGTAAGGGCGGTATATACAGTAAAGACGGTCTTGACCCGGAAGCAGTTTATAGCCATAAAGCAAAGACGGGATCAGTGATTAAATTTCCTAATACCGAAGCTATTTCCAATGAAAAGGTCTTGACCCTCGATGTAGATATACTTATTCCCTCTGCGTTGGAAAATGTTATAACTCAAAAGAATGCGTCGGATATTAAAGCCAAAATTGTTGCTGAATTAGCCAACGGTCCGACTACTCCTGAGGCAGATGGTATCCTTCATAAAAAGGGTGTCCATGTCATACCTGACTTCCTGTGCAATGCCGGCGGAGTAACGGTCTCCTACTTTGAGATGGTGCAGAATTTTAGCATGTATTATTGGGAAGAAAAAGAAGTCCATGAGCGTTTAGATAAAAAAATGACAGCTGCATATTATTCAGTGCTGGATGCTTCTAAAGAATATAAAGCAAATATGCGGCAGGCTGCTTATGTAGTTGCGGTAGGGCGCGTGGTTGAAGCAATGAAACTTCGCGGCTGGATTTAAATAAAAAAATAATATTTGACAAGGATAAAGCTTTGTGGTAAATTTATGTAAATAAAGTAAAAAGTTGTATAGTATAAAGACGCCCTTTTTAGTAGAAAAAATTACTAGGAAGGGCGTCTCACTTTTTTTAGAAAGGGTAGATGTTTATGCCTAAGAGAAAAGACATACACAAAATTTTGATTATAGGTTCAGGCCCGATCATTATCGGGCAGGCGTGTGAGTTTGATTATTCCGGCACCCAGGCGTGCAAGGCCCTGAAGGAAGAGGGGTATGAGGTGGTGCTGGTTAATTCCAATCCGGCAACTATTATGACTGACCCTGGTATGGCGCATAAGACATATATAGAGCCGCTGACTATAGAGAGTCTGGAGAAGATTATCGAGAAGGAAAGACCTGATGGACTGCTCTCTAACTTAGGGGGACAGACCGCACTTAATCTTTCTTCTAGTCTTTATAAAGCCGGTATACTTAAGAAATATGGTGTCGAGATTATTGGTGTGAAGGCTGACGCCATTGAGCGAGGGGAAGACCGTATCGTCTTCAAAGAGACAATGAAAAAGCTGGGCATATCTCTGCCAAAGTCCGCACCTTGCCACACAGTTTCCGAGGCCGAGAAGATAGTAGAGGAGCTTGGGTATCCTGTAGTGCTCAGGCCTGCTTATACAATGGGCGGGACAGGCGGAGGCATTGCCTACAATGTAGAAGAATTAAGGACGATTGTTGCCAGGGGGCTTAGCGTGAGTCTTGTGCATCAGGTCCTGGTTGAAGAGTCGGTTATTGGCTGGGAAGAGTTAGAACTTGAGGTGGTTCGTGACGCAAAGAACCAGAAGATTACTGTCTGTTTTATCGAGAATATCGATGCCATGGGTGTGCATACAGGAGATAGTTTCTGTTCTGCCCCTATGCTTACTGTGCCTGAACCCTTACAGAAAAGAATGCAGGAGCTTTCTTATAAAATCGTGGATGCCATTGGTGTAGTCGGCGGGACAAATATCCAGTTTGCCCATAATAAAAAAGATGACCGCCTGGTAGTAATTGAAATTAATCCAAGGACTTCCCGTTCTTCTGCCTTAGCATCCAAGGCAACTGGTTTTCCCATAGCGCGCATTTCCACTAAACTTGCCGCGGGCATTACCATGGATGAAATTCCGTATTGGAGAAAAGGGACTCTGGAGAAATATGAGCCCTGGGGCGAGTATGTTGTGGTTAAATTTGCACGCTGGGCCTTTGAGAAGTTCCCTGCGGCTCGCGATATCCTTGGGACGCAGATGAAGGCCGTTGGGGAGGTAATGAGTATTGCCAAGACATTTAAAGAGACGTTTCAGAAATCTATCCGCTCTCTCGAGATAAAAAGATACGGTCTGGGCGGAGCTAAAGATTTTAAGACGCTTTCTTTGGAAAGATTAAAAGAAAGACTTGCCTATCCTTCAAGTGAACGTGTATTTCTGATGTATGAGGCCCTGCGCAAGGGCGCGACAGTGGAAGAGCTTTATGATCTCACTTACATCGGGAAATGGTTTATTAACGAGATGAAGGAGTTAGTGGAGTTTGAGGAAGAAATGCTTAAACACACATGGAAAGATCTCCCTGATAAAAAACTGGCTAAGGCCAAGGAATGGGGTTTTGCCGATAGATACCTTGCAGGACTTTTCAAGGTAAAGGAGAAAGAGGTCAGGGAAAAAAGAATCGCCATTGGCAAAATTGCCTCTTTTGAGCCGGTCCCGGTCAGCGGCGTAGAAAACGCAGCCTATTATTATTCGACTTACAATGGCAAGGATACTGTCCCCGTCTCTCCCAATAAAAAGATAATGATCCTCGGCGGCGGGCCCAATAGGATCGGGCAGGGAATTGAGTTCGATTACACCTGCGTGCACGCTGCCTTTGCCCTGCGCGATGAAGGGTTTGAATCGATTATGGTTAACTGCAATCCCGAGACTGTGTCTACTGATTATGATACTTCGAATAAACTCTATTTTGAGCCGTTGACAATAGAGGACGTCCTGGCAATTTATGAGAAAGAGAAACCCGAAGGCGTGATTGTCCAGTTCGGCGGGCAGACCCCGTTAAATCTCGCCCAGGAATTAAAAGATAACGGCCTAAATATCCTGGGGACAACCCCTGAAAGCATTCATTTTGCCGAGGACAGAGAACGTTTTCGTGATAAAATGATTAAGCTGGGTGTTCCCCAGCCGGAAAGCGGTACTGCGCGTTCCCTGGAGGAGGCCATTGCCATTGCTAAGAAAATCGGGTATCCTCTGATGGTGCGTCCTTCTTATGTCCTGGGAGGCAGGGGCATGGAGATTGTCTATGATGAGGAGAGACTGCGCGCTTATGCTGAAAAGGCAATTGATGTCACCCCGGAGCATCCCATGCTCATTGATAGATTCCTGGAACAGGCCGTTGAGACAGAGGTAGATGCCCTCTGCGACGGTGAAAATACGTTTGTAGCTGCTATTATGGAGCATATAGAACTAGCAGGTGTACATTCAGGAGATTCTGCCTGTGTTATTCCCTCAAGAACGATTAAGGAAAAACATTTGCATGAGATAGAGAAATATACAGCGGCAATCGGCAGGGAACTGGCGGTTGTAGGATTGATGAATATTCAATATGCCATATGCGATGACAAGGTCTATATACTTGAAGCCAATCCAAGGGCCTCACGCACGGTCCCGATAGTTTCCAAGATAATGGCAATCCCTATAGCCCGCATAGCAACACAGATAATGCTGGGTAAAAAGATTAAAGATTTCCCGGAATTGAAAATCCACAAACTCCCTTATGTGGGCGTTAAAGAAGCAGTGTTTCCGTTTAACATGTTTCCGGAAGTTGACCCGCTTCTGGGACCGGAAATGAGAGCTACCGGCGAGGTTTTGGGCATTGCCGACAGTTTCGGTCTGGCCTTTTACAAGGCAGAAGAGGCCGCAGGCACCACACTCCCTTTAGAAGGAAATGCGTTGCTGACTGTCGCGGATCAAGACAAAAAATATTTGGTTTCTATTGCTAAGCGCCTTAAGAAACTCGGCTTTAATATCTATGCTACTGACGGGACCAGCCGTTTCCTGAAAGAGAAGAAAATAGAAAGTATCCCGATAAGGAAAATACACGAAGGCCGGCCTAATATCGCCGATGCCATTAAGAACAAAGAGATTAATCTTATTATTAATACACCGGTTGGCAGGAGCTCCAAATACGACGACAGCTATATCCGCATAAGGGCGATACAGTATAAGATTCCTTATATTACGTCGCTTACAGCAGCCGAGGCCAGTATCGACGGGATTGAGGCTGTGAAAAAAAACAGGGGACTGCCAAAATGCCTGCAGGACTATCATAAGGAATTAAAATAGTGACAGACACCATTTTCCCACCGCGTAGGTGGAATAGAGGTGGAATAGGGACTGTCCCAAATTTTTAGTTATGAAAAAACCCGGCTTCGATAACGAAAAATATTTAAAAGAACAGTCCAAATCCATCATGGAACGGGTTAAACAATTTGATAACAAATTATACCTTGAGTTCGGAGGGAAGATTATCTTTGACTATCATGCCTCAAGGGTCCTGCCGGGTTTTGACCCCAATGTCAAGATGCGGCTCTTACAGAAACTCAAGGATAAGGCGGATATCCTCCTCTGTATCTATGCCGGGGATATTGAAAGAAAGAAAATCAGGGCAGATTTCGGAATCACCTATGACGTCGATGCGCTTAAGTTGATAGATGATTTAAGGCATTGGTCCATTGAGGTGACAGCGGTAATAATAACCCGCTTTGACGGCCAGCCCGCAGCGAAGATATTTAAAAACAAATTAGAGCGCCGGAATATAAAGGTATATACCCATAGCTTTACAAAGGGGTATCCTACGGATGTAGATTTAATAGTGAGCGATGAAGGCTACGGAGCAAATGACTATATCAAGACTAAAAAACCATTGGTTGTAGTTACCGGTCCCGGCCCGGGCAGCGGGAAACTCTCCACGTGTCTCTCTCAGTTATATCACGAGTATAAGCGGGGCAAGAAAAGCGGATATGCCAAATTTGAAACATTCCCTATCTGGAATATACCTCTTCAGCATCCTGTAAATGTGGCCTATGAGGCAGCTACAGCCGATATTAGGGATTTTAATCTGGTTGACCCATTTCATTTAGAGGCCTACGACAAGAAGGCGATTAATTATAACCGCGACGTAGAGGTATTCCCTGTTCTTAAAAGTATATTAGAAAAGATAACAGGCGCCGAGTCAATATATAAATCCCCCACAGATATGGGGGTCAATCGCGCAGGTTTTGGCATAACTGATGACGAGGCAGTCAAGGAAGCTGCAAAACAGGAAGTTATAAGGAGGTTCTTTAGATATAATTGTGAATATGTGATGGGTTTTGTTGATAAGGGCACAGTAGAGAGAGTAGCGCTCCTTATGAAAGAACTTGACGTAAAGGCAGATGATAGGTCTGTGGTTGGGCCGGCAAGGCAAGCTGCTAAATCCGCTCAGGATACTGGAAAAGGGAATGAAGGTATTTTTTGCGGAGGCTCGATCGAGTTAAAGGACGGGACAATTGTTATCGGGAAAAATTCACCTCTTATGCATGCGGCATCGAGCCTTATTCTAAATGCGATAAAGATCCTGGCAGAGATCCCTGATAAGATACATCTGTTGTCACCCGTAATAATAGAGTCGATAGTAAGGCTTAAGGAAGGGATACTTAGCGCAAAGACAGTAAGTCTGGATCTGGAAGAGACCCTGATTGCCTTAAGTATTGGTTCAGCTACCAACCCTACTGCCCAACATGCTATGGATAAACTAAAAGACCTCCAGGGCTGTGAGGTGCATATGACCCATATGCCGACTCCCGGGGATGAAGCAGGCCTCAGAAAACTCGGGGTAAATCTCACCGCCGACCCCAATTTCTCCTCCACCAGCCTCTTCGAGGTCTAGGTCTAAGCGACACGAAAGAAAAAATTACGAAAAAACTTGACTTTTTTTTATAAATATGGTATATACTCTCTAAGTAGAGAGTATGGTTTAACCTGTTTATTTACATGTATTTAATTAAGGACTTAGCGCGGTTAAGTGGGTTTTCAATATATACTATTAAATACTACATCAAGGAGGGTTTGATAAAAGAGGTTGGACGCAGTCCTGAGACAAATTTCAGGTATTTTGATGATACAACAGTGAATCAATTAAAACGCATTAGAGAAGAGCGGTTGAAAGGGAAATCCATAAAAGAGATAAAACTTCTTTTAAACAAAGGAACGTCTTGAGTTATTTCACAAGCCTTGGGCTGAATAAAGAACCTTTTTCCACAAGCCCTGACCCTGTATTTTTTTATCATTCCCAGGAACACTCTACTGCCTTAAAGAGATTAGAGATTGCCATAAGACTTCGCAGGGGATTGTCTCTAATTCTCGGAGACGTAGGCACAGGAAAGACAACCCTGGCCAGGACAATGCTCAATTCCTTTGATGATAACCACTTTATTTTCCATATGATGCTTGACCCCACATATAAATCAGAATATCAATTCCTGCAGTCCATCTCCCGCATGTTTGGTATTGACGGTGATTCTCGTTCAACCATGGATTATAAGGATGAATTAGAGAGATACCTCTATCAGAAAGGCGTGGAACAGAATAAGACCATTATTCTTTTGATCGATGAGGGACAAAAATTGACCAGTCCGTTTTTAGAGGTCTTACGGACCTTATTAAATTATGAGACAAATGAGTATAAACTCCTTCAGCTTGTTATAATGGCGCAATTAGAGCTTCTCCCCCGCATTAGGAAGGTCAGAAATTTTATGGACAGGGTCAGCCTGAAATATATAATAAACCCCTTGACTGAGAACGAGATAAAGGAGATGATAGATTTTCGGCTACAAAAGGCAGGCTACAATGGGTCCGGAAATCTTTTTACAGAAGACGCAGTAAAGGAGATTTATTATCACACCCAGGGTTATCCCAGACGTATATCTATGCTCTGCCATACCTGCCTGGAACATCTCATTATGAAAGACAAGGCCGTTGTTGACAGCCAGCTGGTCAGGGAGATAATTAAGGAAGAGGAACGTCATGGTTGAAAATAAGATACCCCCGGAAGAGAAATTGCTTAAGCTTATAAGGGGCGATAAGATAAAGACCGAAGAGAAAAAGCCGCCGGGAAAAAAATTTTTTAGCCGGCCGGATAGTAACTTCCGTAAGGCCCTGGGTCTCTTATGGGATAAGAGTCTAGGCAAAGCCATCCCTTTAGGGGTACCGGTGGTTGCTCGAGTTAAGGCTAAACCGTTATTAGTATTTATAATAATTATACTTTTTTGCTGCATTGGATATAAATTCAGGTCTGGTATAAGAATTAAAAATAGGACAGGTCTTCTGGACCAGGGGAAGAGGAGAGAGAAAAATAAGATTCAGGAAGAAGATATAGCATTAAAGCCCTACTCTTATTATGGGAAAGAGATAGCAGGTAAATCCCTTTTCACCCCTCTGGTTATAGAAAAGCCGGCATCTATTGTAAAGACAGAAAAGATTGAGGAGCTGTGTAAAGGATATCAAGTTAAAGGTATAATCATGGGAGAGAGACCAGAGGCATTTATTGAAGATTCTCAATCGAGGAGGACTTTTACAGTTACTATCGGAGACACAATTGGTAAACTTCAGGTTAAGGATATAAAAGAAGGGAGGGTGATTTTCGGTTATGAAAATGAAACATATGATTTGTTTTTTTAGTTTTTTATTCTGCGCAGGATTATTATTCTCTCAGGAGATGCCATCTCCGGATTTTTTGCCTGGGGCACCGTCTCCAACCATCCATCGGAAAGAAACCAGCCAGCCGCATGAGAAGATAGAAGTTAAGGAAAAAAATGGTAAAATTGCATCGCTCGAATTAAGGGGCGTGGATATACTGGATGTCCTTAAGATAATTGCCAAGCAAAGCGCGTTTAATATCGTTACGGGGAAGAATGTCCGTGGTCCTGTAACCGTATATCTAAAGGATATAGAGGTCTGGGATGCCTTCCAGCTTATTATTAAGGCAAATCAATTAGCCTATGTGCGGGAAGGAGACAACATCCTGGTTATGACCGAAAAGGACTATCAGGATATCCATGGCAGGCCTTTTATTGATTTGACTGATATTGAGATAGTCAGGCTTCAATATGCTGAGGCTGCTAATGTCCAGAAGATTTTAACCCAGATAAGGGCAGGCAGGAGAGCGGGGGCCCCGGCAAGAGGCCAGGGTATAGCCATAGATGAAAGGGCCAATGCCATTATCCTTACTGATACCCCTGAAAATATTGCTGAGACAAAGAAGATAATCAATGAAGTAGATGTCCCTACATCTACTTATATCCAGAGTTTGCGCTATTTAGATTGCCGGGAAGTAGAAAAGAAGATTAAACCCATGTTAACCAAGCAGGGTTCAATAAATACTGATCTGGCAACCAATAAAATTATAGTAAGGGACGTTCCTGAAAATATAATCAAGGTCAAGGAGCTGGTCAGAGAATTTGACACAGAATCCATCATGGTTACCAGGGTCTTTAATCTTGAATACGGGAGTTTTGAAGAGATGGAGAAAGTTATCGCCAAGGAATTAACACCAAATATTGGCAGGATACAATCGGATAAAAGAAGCAATAAGATTGTAGTTGTAGATCTGCCTGAAAATGTAGAAAGGATTAAGGGGATAATTAAGGGGCTTGATGAGAGGACAAGACAGGTCCTGATTGAAGCCAAGATTATTCAAGTTGTCTTAAATGACAAGAACCAGATGGGAATAAACTGGGAGAAGGCATTTTATGATATTGAGAGATATCATCACCTGAATATAATAGGGGGATTTGAGTTAGCTAGTAAAGGGGCGCTTTCTCCGGGAACAGAGGTAACTGTAGGAGAGCTTGGTGATTGGGGAGGAGATGACTATACTGCGTTTCTACAGATGCTGCAGACTATCGGAGACACCAGGACTCTTTCCAATCCCAGAATCATGGCTATAAACAATGAAGAAGCCAGTATACACGTAGGCACAAAGGAGGCGTATGTCACCCAGACTGTTTCCCAGGCTGAGACAACCTCAACTACGGCAGAGACTGTTAATTTTGTGGATGTAGGAGTGACCCTTAAAGTGACACCTACTATTAACCGGGAAAATATGATTACCATGAAGATAAGGCCGGAGGTAAGCACTGTTACATCTACGTTAGATACTGCTGAAGGGAATGTCATACCTATTCTTTCAACCTCTGAGACAGAGACCAATATTATGATCAAGGACGGTGTGACTATTGTTATTGGAGGATTAATAAAGGATGAAAAGATAAAGAGCGTAAGCCAGGTCCCTATACTTGGCAGCATCCCCATTCTCGGGATTTTATTCCGGAAAAAGTCTAACGAGATCAAGAAGACAGAACTGGTTATATTACTTACTCCCCGTATTATTACCGGAGAGAAGGGGATAGGAGATTTCGAGAAAAATTTGATAGAGGAAAAAATTTCCGGAAAGAAATTATAGATGAAAAAGACAATTATTTATAATTCGTTGATTGTGGTAATTGTTGCAGGTGTTTTTATCTGCGGAGGTTCCATATTAAAAGCGACACGGGATGAAGGGGCGGCATGGGATAGAGAAGGAAGTTTTTATAATAAACTCAGGAAAAAAGATTTATCCCGTTTGTCTATTTTATCCGGGGAACTCAAAGGTTTGAATCAAGAAAAGATAGGGATAGAGAAACGTTTAGACGTCCTTTTATCAGAGAAGGTGGGGTTAGAAAAAGAAAAAAAAGAGCTTTTAAAAAGGCTTGAAGAGCTTCGCGCTCAGACAAAAGATACCATTGCCGGAAAGGAACAGGAACTCAAGGCGCGCTTGTCCGGGGAATACGAAAATGAGATAGCCGCTCTTAAGGAAAAGGCCGCAAAACAACCCCTTCGGAGGATTGAAGAAGTCGATGAAAGAAACCGAGAACTCCAAAATAATTTTAAAAAGGTCAGCCAATCCAATGAACATCTTATAAAAAAGATAGAGGATCTAAAAAAAGTAAGGGACGAATTAGAAGAAGAATTACGGCGCAGGAAGTTAGAATGAAAAAAAAGCAGCGTCTTCGTCTTGGCGAGAGTCTTATAAAAGAAGGACTTATTACCCAGAGACATCTGGAAAAGGGATTAAATGAACAAAAAAAGACAGGGGAGTATCTTGGCAGGACCCTGGTGAAGTTAGGCCTGCTCTCCGAAAAAAATTTGGTGGCCATTTTCTCCAAGGAATGGGGTATCCCTTCTATTAGTTTAAAAAATGTTTCTATAGATACAGAGATCCTCTCAAAAGTCCCGGCTAAATTTGCATCTCACTACAACCTCATACCGATTTCACTTGAAGGAGATGTCCTTTCTGTAGCAGTAAGTGATCCTTTTAATCTTCAGGCTGTTGATGACCTTAAACTTCTTTTGGGGAATGAGATCAATGTCTTTGTCGCAGGAGAAGATGATATAAATGAGGCAATAACACGATATTATGGGATAGGGGCTGAGACATTAGAAAAGATTATTGATGAAAGTGGCGGTATGGAGAAGATTAAGCCCGAAATAGTTACTGACAATATAGAGGATATGAGTGAAGATGCCTCAATTATCAAATTTGTCAATCAGTTGCTCTTAGAAGCCTACCATGACAAGGCTACTGACATACATATAGAACCTTATGAAAGAGATCTTAGGATTCGGTATCGAGTGGATGGAATACTATACGAGACCAATATCCCTCCTACTATAAAACACTTTCAATCTGCAATAATCTCCCGCATAAAGATACTTGCTGGGTTAAATATTGCCGAGAGGCGGCTCCCCCAGGACGGCCGTATAAAGGTAAGGGTAGGGGAGAATGAACTGGATTTAAGGGTTTCTATCTTACCGACGGCATATGGTGAGAGTGTAAATATAAGGCTGCTTTCAACCAGTATGGTTCTTATGGGGCTGGAGCACTTGGGTCTTTCAGAAGTAAATTTTAAAATACTGCAGAGGATGATCGAAAAACCCCATGGGATTATTTTAGTCACGGGGCCTACAGGCAGCGGAAAGACCACTTCACTGTATGCGTGTCTGAGCCGCATCAATAATGCCAAGAGAAAGATAATCACGATTGAAGATCCCATTGAATATATGATTAGAGGTATAAGCCAGATTCAAGTTTATCCCAAGATTGATCTTACCTTTGCGCGGGGACTACGCACAATGCTGCGCCATGACCCTGATGTAATGATGGTAGGAGAGATAAGGGACTTTGAAACAGCAGAGATTACCATACGTGTATCCCTGACCGGACATCTTGTATTTAGCACCTTGCATACTAATGATGCAGCCGGTGCAGTAACCAGGTTACTGGATATGGGTATAGAACCATATTTGATCGCCTCTTCTGTGGAATGTATTATCGCGCAGAGATTGGTCAGGGTTATCTGCCAGGAATGTAAAGAAGAGGTTGAGGTGACACCTCAGGTTATAACTGATTTTCTCGGCGTAAAACCAAAAGGGAAGACCATAATCTATGAAGGCAAGGGCTGTGAAAAATGTAAGTTCAGGGGATACCGCGGCAGGACAGCTATTTATGAATTTCTGGTCATGAACGATACAATCCGCGATATGGTTTTAAAGAAAGAACCGGCTAATAATATCAAAAAACAGGCCATTGCGAAGGGGATGAAGACTCTCAGGCAGGACGGCTGGGAAAAGATTCAGAAGTGTATTACCACTATAGAAGAGGT
>JADHWT010000035.1 GCA_016783345.1 Candidatus Omnitrophota bacterium
CATTTTTAAAGAGATAGTTAATCTCCTTGGTGACCGGCATCTCATTGTTTTAAATAACACAAAGGTCTTTCCGGCGAGACTCATCGCCAGCAGTGACAGCGGAGGGAAGGTAGAGGTCTTACTTGTCAGAGAGCGGGCCATTTTAATCTGGGAGGTTTTAGGCAAACCTGCCAAGAGATTGAAAAAAGGTTGTACAATAAATTTTGACCACGGAGATTTTAAGGCAGTTGTTTTGGAAGACGGGGATAAGAAGTTATTGAAATTTGATCGTGACAAGGTTTTTCAATATGGACGGGTTCCCCTGCCGCCTTACATAAAACGACCTAACCCGGGGGCTAATGAAGAGCTTGATAGTATGCGCTATCAGACTGTATATGCAAAATCAATTGGGTCCTGCGCCTGTCCTACTGCCGGTTTGCATTTTACCCCGGAACTTTTAAGTGCTCTGAAAGGTAAGGTAGCGGGGATAGTAGAGATAACCCTGCACGTTGGCCCCGGGACATTCAGGCCCATAAAAACAGATAACCTTGAAACCCACCGTATGGAAGAGGAATTTTTTACTATTTCAGAAGAGGCAGCTTCCTCTATTAATTCTGCTAAAAAGCGAGGCATAAATATTGTTGCTGTCGGGACATCTACTGTAAGGGCATTGGAACAGGCCGGAGTTTCCGGCGAGGTCTCTCCGGGTAAAGGAGAGGCGCGTTTATTTATCCGCCCCGGTTATAGATTTAAGATTATTAACTCTCTTATCACCAATTTTCATCAGCCGTTTTCTTCGCCTCTGGCAATGGTTACTGCCTTTGCAGGAGAAGAGTTTCTCAAAAAGGCATACAGCGAGGCTATAAAAGAAAAATACCGTTTTTTGAGTTATGGCGATGCAATGTTGATTGTTTGACAATCTATGTTTAAATTTTCTATTTTTCATAATGATAGTAGTTGCCGCGCGCGGGCAGGGGTTATAGAAGCAGGGCATGGTATCTTTGAGACGCCTGCCTTTATGCCTGTAGCGACCCAGGGGGATGTAAAGGCAATAGAGCCAAGGGAATTAGAAGAGATAGGTGTAGAGATAATTTTATGTAATACATACCATCTGGCAATAAGGCCTGGCAGAGGGGTTATCAAAGAGGCAGGGGGCCTTCACCGATTTACCTCGTGGAAAAAGAATATCCTGACTGACAGCGGGGGTTACCAGGTTTTTAGTCTGGCAAAACTTAGAAAGATAATGCCGGAGGGAGTGAAATTTAATTCGCATGTTGACGGGACTGCTATTTTTTTTTCACCTGAGGATGTTGTTGAGATTCAGGAGGACCTGGGGAGTGATATTATTATGCCCCTTGATGAATGCCTCCCGTATCCATGTGAATATAATTATGCCAGGGATTCTCTCGATCTCACATTGAACTGGGCGCTGCGCTCTAAAAATGCGCTTAAAAGAGAAGGCCGGGCGCTTTTTGGTATATCGCAGGGAAGTTTCTACAAGGACTTAAGGCGAAAGGGAATCGAGGAACTGGTTAATATTGGTTTTGATGGTTATGCCATAGGGGGAGTAAGCGTAGGAGAAGAGCATTCTCTAAGAGAAGAAGCTGTCTCTTCTACCGCGCCACTTTTCCCGAGAGAAAAACCATTGTATGTTATGGGTGTCGGTTATCCCCCTGATGTGCTTCATGCGTGCGGCGAAGGGGTTGATATGTTTGACTGTGTCATGCCCACGCGTAATGCCCGAAACGGAACTACCTTTACAAGAAACGGTAAGATGATTATCCGCAATGCTGAATTTACCAGGGACAACCGTCCTCTCGAAGAAGGGTGTCTGTGTTATACCTGTTGTAATTTCAGCCGCAGCTACCTGCGGCATCTTTTTAATGTAAAAGAAATACTTGCAATGCAGCTAAATACGATACATAATATATACTTTATGGAAAGGCTTATGCGGGAGATAAGGGAGTCTATTAAGGAAGATAGATTTCTGGCGTATAAAAAGGAGTTCTTAAACAATTTTGGGAGGAAATATGAGTGCAAATAATATGATGGGGCTTTTACCGCTTTTTCTTATTTTTATAGTTTTTTATTTTATGGTTTTTCGGCCGCAGCAGACAAAGCAGAAGGAACACCAGAGGATGGTAAGTAGTTTAGAAAAAGGTGACAAGGTCGTTACATCCGGGGGGATGCATGGCCTGGTAACAGGGCTTAAAGAGAAGACAGTCTATTTAAAGATAGCGGATAATGTCAGGATTGAGATAAACCGTACAGGCATCTCAGCAGTGGAGAAGGGGCCGAAGGCATAGGCGAATGCAGATGAGAAATAAACTTAAGTGGAAAATATTTTTTATCCTTGTATGCATGGGGCTCGCAGTGTGGCAGATGTATCCTCTGAGTAAACTGAAGCTCGGGCTTGACCTTCAGGGCGGCATGCACCTTGTCCTTTCTGTGGATGGAGATAAGGCAGTTGAAAATACCGTTACCCAGCGCATTAAATATATAGAAGCTGCGTTAAATAAAAAGAAGATCAAGGATTTTGAGATAGCGCGGCCTTCATCAAATGAGGTGAGGGTTAAGGTGCCGCAGGATAATGTAGAGATAGTAAGAGGTATTATTAAAGATGAAGGGGATTGGGAGGAGATAAAGCTGAAAGCAAAAGATACTCTCCAGTATCATTTTTCTTCCAAAGCAGGAAAAAGGATTAAGGAATATGCCATAGAGCAGGCCTTAGAGACTATACGAAATCGAGTGGATGAATTCGGGGTATCTGAGCCGTCAATCCAGCGGCAGGGAAAAGATAAGATTATAGTTCAGCTCGCAGGTATTAAAGATCCGGATAGGGCAAAAGATCTTATCGGCCGCACTGCCCTTCTTGAATTCAGACTGGCTAATGACAGTCCCCTCGAACTTAAAAAGGCCTTAGCCGGCGGACAGGTACCGCAGTATGAGCTTATGTATAAGGAAGAGGAAGAAGAAAAAGAACCAGAGCCTCTCCTTATCAGGAAAAAGGCAGAGTTGACCGGAGCAAATCTCGTAGATGCCTATGTTGGTTTTAACAGTATGGGGCAGGCTTTAGTCCATATAAAATTTGACCGCAAAGGCGCAGCTATATTTGCCAAGGTTACCGGTGAAAATGTAAAACGGCGGCTTGCTATTGTCCTGGATGGAAAGGTCTATTCAGCGCCAGTGATCCGTGACAGGATTCCCCAGGGCCAGGCTATTATTGAAGGCCGTTTCACTCATGATGAGGCAAAGGATCTGGCTGTAGTGCTCAGGGCCGGCGCTCTCCCTGCGCCTGTTGTGATTGAAGAGGAGAGGATAGTAGGGCCTTCTTTAGGGCAGGATTCTATAGATAGAGGGATCTGGGCAGGAGCGCTGGCCGGGATACTGGTAATGGGATTTATGGCATTATATTATCTCAGGTCCGGTCTTATCGCCAATTTTGCGTTAATTTTAAATATTATTATAATGCTGGGTATATTTTCTGCGCTGGATGTAACAATAACTCTACCCGGAATAGCAGGTATTATACTTACTATCGGCATGGCAGTGGATGCCAATATCCTTATCTTTGAGCGTATCCGCGAGGAACACCTTAAAGGAAAACCAGTCAGGCTATCCATAAGCAGCGGATTCCAGCGCGCTATCAGGACTATTCTTGACTCAAATATTACAACACTAATAGCCGGCATTATCCTTTTTAAATTCGGGACCGGACCTATTCGCGGCTTTGCAGTGACATTGAGCGTGGGCATCCTGGTTAATCTCTTTACCGCTGTATTTGTCTCAAGGGTCTTTTTTGAGCTAATCTATAGTAATCCTAAAATACAGAAATTAAGCATATGATAAAGATATTAAAAAAAGATTTGCATATTGATTTTATGCATAGACGGCGTTTTGCATATTTTATCTCACTTGTTTTTATTGCGATAGGGATGATTACATTTTTTGTAAGGGGTGAGAAAAATTTTGGTATTGATTTTACCGGAGGCCTTATCATGGAGCGCAGGTTTACCATGCCCGTTGATATAAAAGATATCCGGAAGGCCATGACAGAGGTCAATCTCGGTGAGAGTGTTATTCAGGACAGCCGTGGTGGAACTGTTTTTCTCATAAGGACGGAGAAGGGAGCTGCCAGCAGTGTTGATGACAAGTTTAAAGAGCATTTTAAAGATAGAATAGATTCCAATAATTATATAATCCGCACGGATATGGTCGGGCCCAGAATCGGCCGTGAACTCCGGCAGAGGGCGATACTCGCGGTAATATTTTCCTGGATAGCCATTATCGTATATGTAACTATCCGTTATAAATTTAAGTTTGCTGTAGCCGGAGTAACGGCGCTGATTCATGATGTCCTTGTGACAGTGGGCGCCTTTGCGCTTACAGGGCGAGAGATAAATTATCCTGTAATTGCAGCGCTCCTTGTGATTGTTGGTTATTCCATCAATGACACTATTGTCATCTATGACCGCATAAGGGAGAATATAAAACTGCGAAGGGGGTCTGCATTAATCAGTATAGTTAATGCGAGTATAAATCAAACCCTCGGCCGCACAATCCTTACTACCTTTGCCACACTTCTCAGTGTGGGGGTGCTGTTCATAATAGGCGGAGAGGCTATCAAGGATTTTGCCTTTGCGTTATTTGTCGGGATGTTTTCCGGAATTTATTCTACAATCTATGTAGCCTGCAGCCTCGTAATTAGCTGGCAGCGGAAGTGAAAAAAAGGTGGAATGTATTCCCCGGCGACCCGCACATTGAGAAGGAACTGAGCCAGGGGCTCGGCTGCTCTCCGATTTTAGCTCGTCTTCTTACCAGACGCGGATTCACTACTGTCTCTTCTGCTAAGTTTTTTCTGCACGGTTCATTGTCAGACCTTCATTCCCCGCAACTTTTACCGGATATAGAAAAAGCGTGTAACCGCATAAGGCATGCAATAGATAAGGGAGAAAAGATACTCATCTACGGCGATTATGACGTGGATGGCCAGACCTCTATAGCCATCCTTATGGATACCTTAAAGGGATTGGGAGGAGATGTATCTTATTATATCCCCAATCGGGTGGAGGAAGGGTATGGCTTAAAAGAGGAGCCAATCCAGAAGTCAAAGGAGAAGGGGGTTTCCCTCATTATTACAGTTGATTGCGGCTCCACTGCCGTGAAAGAGGCCGCGCTCTGTAAGAATTTAGGTCTTGATTTAATTATCACAGACCACCACGAATTTCGGGCTGATTGTCCGGAGGCCATGGCATTTATTAATCCTCATCGAAAAGACTTCGACTATCCGGACAAGGGTCTTGCAGGAGTAGGGGTTGCATTTAAACTTGCTCAAGCGCTTTTAGGCGTGTCTATAGAAGATAAAAGACTTTATTCCTATCTTGACCTGGTAGCCCTTGGGACAATTGCGGATGTTGTGCCTCTTCAGGGGGAGAGCAGGCTTTTTGCAAAGGAAGGACTCAAGGTCTTAACTGAGACACAGAGGATAGGGTTGACAGCGCTTAAAGAAGTGGCCGGGGTTAAGGGTAAGATGAGGGGGTATCATGTTGGTTTTATTTTTGGCCCAAGATTAAATGCGGCCGGCAGGGTAAGTGACGCGGGTCTTGGGGTAAAACTTCTCCTTTCAGAAAACAAGTCTGAGGCCGAGGGCATAGCGCGTAAACTGGACGGTTACAATCGGGAACGTCAGGCGATTGAAAAAAAGATTCTTTCACATGCCGTCTCCATGATAGATAAAGAGATAAATCTAAAAGAGGAGTCAGTTATTGTCCTCGCAGATAAAGATTGGCATCCGGGTGTAATCGGTATTGTTGCATCAAAGATTATGGATAAATTTTATCGTCCGGTTATCCTTATTGCCCTTAAGGAGGATATAGGAAGGGGAAGCGGCAGGAGTTTCGGCGGGTTTCATTTATTTCAGACACTTGAGAAATTAAAATCAAGGCTTGTGTCTTTTGGGGGGCATAGATACGCTGCAGGACTAAATATTTTACCTCAAGAGATAGCTAATTTTAAAAAAGAGATAAATAGCCTTGCGAGAACGACCATTACTGAAGAAGATACTGTCCCTGTGCTTGATGTAGATGCGGAGATATCCTTCACGGATATCGAAGAGCCGCTTGTAGATGAACTTGCGCTCCTTCATCCGCATGGTTCATCCAATCCGGGACCTGTCTTTATCTCCCGCGATATTGAGGTAGTGGAAAAACCGAGACTCGTTGGAGGCAGGCACCTCAAGTTTTTCCTGAAAGGCAACGGACGCCTTATCCATGCTATTGGTTTTGGTCTCGGTAACAGGGAAGACCTGGATTTTTTAAAGAGGGCCGGTGCAAAAATTGACCTGGCGTATCTTCCCGAAGAAAACAATTACCTCGGGATAAAATCTATTGAGTTGAAGATAAAGGATGTAAGGGACTGTCGCAAAAATTGGGACTGACTCCGTTAGGTGTCTGTCCCTTTTTTGCGTACATGTATTGGCTTACGCCTTTATCACTTTTCCGCAGGAAATACAACTTGTACAGGCCTTAATTCTTTTTACGCCTTTGCCTGCCCGCACCCGAACGCTTTTAAGATTCGGAAGCCAGCGTCTTTTGGTCCTTCTTTTTGAGTGACTGACGTTAAAACCGGTAGTTGGTCTTTTCCCACAGATATCACATACACGTGCCATTTTTTAATTCCTTTTTATTTTATTTACAATCCTAGCAGGCTTGAGACGGTCTTTTGAAGCTTTAGAGCATCAACAGGCTTCTCGATATAGGCGTCAGGCTCTTTGCCGAGAAAGTTTTTCATCTCTTTTGCGGAAAAACCTATTCCGGTCTTCTCTTGAACACCGGTGAGCATAATAACAGGGATACCCTTTGTGGATTCATCCTTCTGTAACTCGGTAAACACCTCAAAACCACTTTTGCCGGGCATCTGGATATCCAGAATGACCAGGTCCGGTTTTGTTTCTTTTGCCTTTGCCAGGCCTCCCTCACCGCTGGTTTCTGACAGTGTCGTGATGCCTTTTACCTCGGAAAGCATAGTTTCCGCAATGGCAATAGCATCGGGTTCATCGTCTACAATTAGAACTTTTTTTTCGTCGGACATAAAGCGCTCCTTTCTATTTTTTTTCTCAATGGCAGGGAAATAGTAAACGTGCTTCCCTGTCCAATCTCGGATTCTATACTTATCGTCCCCTTGTGTTCGGTAATAATTTTATGCGTAACGGCAAGACCAAGCCCGGTCCCTTTTGAACCTTTGGTGCTGAAAAATATCCGGAAGAATTTTTTTCGGTCCTTTTCTTGAATGCCGCAGCCGTTATCTGAAACCTTGATGCGGAATATCTTCCCGTCACTGGCTTCGGTAGAAATCTCAATATGTCCTTTGCCTCCTTTATCTATGCACGCATCTACTGCGTTGGAGACGAGGTTTAACAGACATCTTCGAATCCCGTTGGGATCTACCACAATCTCTCCAAGTAAAGGGTTCGGTGCCCAGGTAATGCGGATATCTTTTTCAAAAGCCTTTGGCGCTATTAAGTTATGTACGGATTCAACAATCTCGTTGATGTCGGCTGCTTCATATTCAGGTTTACGTTCTTTGGAATAGATTAGCATATCTAACATTAGATCTTGCAAAAAGGAGTTATTTTTTTTAATTATTTCCCAGCCTTTCGTTAGATTTGCAGTGTCGTCTTTGTGTAATCCAAGGTCCACCATATATGAGCCGCCCTGGATGCCATGAAGGACATTCTTGATACAGTGCGCAAGGCCGGCTATTGTCTGGCCGATAGCTGCCAGGCGCTCTGTCTTCACGACATGTTTATGCAGTGTGGCATTCTCGATAGCAATGGCAGCCTGGCATGCAATGGCCTCGCAGAGCACGAGGTCGTGGTCATTAAAATTTCCCCCATCTAATTTATTGAGGACCTCAATAGCGCCCCAGATTCGTTTGGTGGTTGCCAACGGCACGCAGAGAATTGACCTGGTCTCGAACCCGCTCTTCTCATCGACTTTTTTATAAAACCGTTTATCACTGGCCACATCATTGACAATTAAGGGTTTTCCGGATTGGGCTACCCAGCCGATGATACCTTTGCCCTGGTTTAGTCGTATTGGTTTGATTGCACTTGCTTTTTTACCCTGTGTGACATGAAAGACGAGATCCCCTGTTTCGTTATCTATGAATGCGAGGGAAGAGGCCTCCACCTGCATGACATTCGTTGTTACACTCATGACAGATTCCAGCACCGTATCGAGGTCGAGGTGGGAATTGACAGTCTTGCTTACCTGGATGAGCGCATTGAGTTCGTTGGTGTTTAAGGAAGACGGCTTCATATTAGAAAAATTATATAATACTACGATACTATGGTCAAGCTAAATTTAGCAAAAATTGGGACTGACTCCGCAGGTGTCTGTCCTTTTTTTGCGGACTTCCAATAAAAATGGTTAAATTGACAAGGGAGAAGTAAGGTGATATTATTATAACTATGTGCGGGATTGTTGGTTTTGCAGCTAATCCAATCCACAACGAAGATGAAAATCTATGGATTGCCTTTAATGGAGAGGTCTATAATATTGAGGAGTTAAGGAAGGATTTAATAAAAAAGGGGCATCGCTTTTATACCCGGACAGATACCGAGGTTATTATCCATCTCTATGAAGAAGAGAAAGAGGAGTGCCTCAGGAAACTTCGCGGGATGTTTTCGCTCGCTATCTGGGACAAAAAAGAGGAGAGACTTTTTTTAGCAAGGGATAGGCTCGGGGAAAAGCCGCTTTACTATTACCATGACGGAGAGAGATTTATTTTTGCATCGGAATTAAAAGCTATATTAAAGTATGAAAAGTTTTCCAGAGAGATTGACCCGGCAGCCCTTGATGCCTATCTCACATTTCTCTATATCCCACGGGATTTATCCATATTCAAGGGAATAAAGAAACTCCCTCCGGCTTCTTTTCTTATTTTTGAGAACGGCCGCATTAATATAGAGAAGTACTGGAGTGTAGGTTATCCGCCTATGTTAAAGGCATCGGAAGAAGATATCTGCAGGATGATAGAAAAAAAACTTGAAGAGGCAGTCAGGATAAGACTCAGGAGCGATGTTCTTCCCGGTGTATTTTTAAGCGGTGGTATAGATTCGAGCGCAGTAGTGGCTATGATGAGCAGATGCGTGGGGGGTGAAAAGATAAAGACATTTTCTATAGGATACGGTAATGAGGCCTCTTCTTATAATGAACTTAAATATTCAAGGCTGGTTGCCCGGCATTTCAAAACCGAGCACCGGGAGCATGTCCTTACTCCGCGTGTAGAAGAGCTGGTATATGATGTGGTCTCTTCCATGGATGAACCATTCGCTGATTCTTCAGCTATACCCACATATTTAATTTCAAAAATGGCCAGGCAGGAGGTTACAGTAGCATTGTCAGGGACCGGGGGTGATGAACTTTTTGCAGGATACCCGAGGTATCTCGGGGCAAGGGTCTCCGAGTACTATGAGAGGCTTCCGGTTTTTTTGAGGAAATATATAGACAGGGCTTTCTATAACCTTATCCCCGAGACAACCAGGAGCGGAGACGCAGGCGGCCGGATCAGGAGGTTTATCCACGGAGGCGCGAGGTCTCCGTGCCGGCGCTACATGGGATGGATAAGTTTTTTTGATCACGAAGAGAAGGAGGCGCTTTATACAGAGGAGATGAAACACAGGCTTATAGATGCGGATCCTTTTGAGCCCTACTGCAAATTTTTTAAAAGTATAAAATCCGAGGATTTTTTGGAAAAGATTTTCTATCTTGACCAGGAGACTTACCTCATTGATGACGCGCTCCATCTAGGCGACCGGATGAGTATGGCAAATTCTCTGGAACTTAGGCTCCCGTTCTGTGACCACGAACTCGTAGAGTTAGCTGCTGCGATTCCCCCCGGTCTTAAGCTAAAAAAATTTAGATTAAAATATATCCTGAAAGAGATGTTAAATGGGATATTACCCGCGGAGATCCTTACCAGGAGGAAGCAGGGGTTTATGGTCCCGCTTGGCATATGGTTTAAGAAAGACCTGAATAGTTTTGTCAGGGAATTACTTAATGAAAAAGACATTAGACAGATGAATTATTTTAATTTTTCATTTATCCGATGGATGATGGATGAACATTTCAGAGGGAGAAGGAATTTTACACACAAGCTCTGGGCATTAATTGTATTTCAACTCTGGCACAAGATTTATATGGAAAAGGGTTAAAGAAAGTAGTAGAATATGAACTGTAGGGTAGTATAAGTGGTTAAGAAAAAACGAGGGCATGGTAGCGCGATAGCTACTAACAGGAAGGCCTTCCGTGATTACGAAATCCTGGAGACAATGGAGGCCGGTATTGTCCTTGTCGGGACTGAAGTGAAATCCCTGAGAGAAGGGAGGGCAAATTTGAGAGATAGTTTTGCCAGGATTACAGAAGGTGAGGCATATCTCTATAATGTCCACATAAGTCCCTATGGCCAGGCAGCGTTAAATAATCATGAGCCGAGGCGCACAAGAAAATTACTCCTTCACAAGAGGGAATTAAATAAATTGACAGGCAGGGTAGTTGAAAAGGGGCTGACCCTTGTCCCGCTTAAATTATATTTTAAACGCGGTAAAGCAAAAGTAGAGCTGGCCCTGGCAAAGGGTAAAAGGTCTTACGATAAGCGTGAAACACTCAAGGCCCGGACACATCAACGGGAAATGGACGCAGCGATGAAGAAGTTTAGATAGTGAATAGTGTTTAATGTATATCCCTTGTCGCAGAAGATGTTGATAAAAATATCGAAAATATTTCCATCAACGCGACTTCGGGATCAATTCGACCATACAATTTATGTTCGCGTTGTTCTATAAATTGTGGTCTCATTGAAAGGGGGGCGAATCGGTTTCGACCAGAGTAGCTGGAGTAAAGGTGGCGTAGCAGAGGTTTCAGGTTTCCTCTCAAAAATCCTGGAATAAAATAAATGCTGAATTAGATTACTTACCAGCATATAGCGTTTCATAAAGAAATGCTTCGTCTATCCGGTCCTGCCTGCGGGACAGGAATAGGCGCCGATTAGCAGGCTGGCCTCTATCTTTTGCTCAAGGAGATGAGGCGAGAAAAAACTTGAGCTGGCTTTTTTAAAATCCCGTCTGGTGGATGACTTCATCCCTGCCCTTCGGGGTACTGGAGATTGAAAAAGCGAGATTAAAAAGCAGACTACGTTACGTAGAAGCCTTTAATTCCCGGCTCTTGGAACGCGGGTTCGATTCCCGCCGCCTCCACCAATAATATCAAGTTGAGCATATGAGAAATGAAGGGAATAACCATGCGTTTATTGACAGTCAAAATTTAAATCTTTCTATTCAAGAGCAGGGCTGGAAACTCGATTTCAAGCGATTTAGAAAGTATTTAGAAGATAAATGTGGCGTTACTAAAGCGTTTCTTTTTATAGGATACATTGCCACAAACGAAAGTCTTTATACTGCATTACAGAAGTATGGATATATTTTAATTTTTAAGCCGACCTTAATCCTGCCAAGCGGAAAACCCAAGGGCAATATAGATGCAGAGTTGGTTCTTCATGCGATGATAGAATATCCAAATTATGATAAAGCTGTCATCGTTTCTGGCGATGGTGATTTTTATTGCCTAATAGAACATCTTGAAAAGCAAAATAAATTATTAAAACTTATTA
>JADHWT010000036.1 GCA_016783345.1 Candidatus Omnitrophota bacterium
AAGGGATTGCGTCAAAATATACACAGAGGAGATTGCCAGTACGTTTAGTCTGGAGCAAGGAGTATAAATATTTTAAGAAGGCATTTATGGAGGAAATTAGGATTAAGAAATTGACGAGGAAGCAGAAGGAGAAATTGATAGCCAAAAGTTTTTAGAATATGAATAATAGAGGACAAAATAAGTCAGGTCCGGGCGCCTTAAGTCCGGGAAAATTTCCTTGTCCTCGTCAGAGGGTACGACATTTTCCCGAAGCGCCACGGACACGACATCCGAAAGTTTTTGTGAAAACTTTCGGATGTCAGATGAACGTCTACGATTCGGGGGTGGTGGAGGATATGCTGACAAGGGAAGGGTATGAGGTGTGCCAAAAGGAAGACGGGGCGGATGTGGTTATTGTGAATACTTGCAGTGTCAGGCAGCATGCAGAAGATAGGGCGTGCGGGTATTTGAGAGAGGCTGCAAAGAGGAAGAAAAATAAGGATATTACCCTTGTTGTTATGGGATGCATGGCGCAAAGGGAGGGGGAGAAGTTATTTAAGATTATACCTGAGCTGGATATAGTGTGCGGGACAGATAGTTTCAGGGAGTTGCCGGGGATGTTGGAGAAGAGCTTCCGGGGACAGTCCCGATTCTACGAACTTCGTTCCGTAACTTCGATCCGTAAATCAGAGACAGTCCCCTATGGACAGTCCCCTGCATTAAAAGGATATGTTAGTGTTATGAGGGGGTGCAATAACTGGTGCAGTTATTGTGTTGTGCCGGGAGCAAGGGGGAAGGAGAAGAGCAGGGCAGTTGGGGATATAAGAGATGAGGTAAAGAAGTTAGTTGATAGAGGGGTGAAAGAGGTTACAATGCTCGGGCAGAATATAAACGCGTATGGAAAAGATAATGGTGGAAGCGCGAGTTTTGTAGAAGTGCTGGAAGAGATAAATAAGATAGAAGGGCTTTTAAGAATAAAGTTTATTACTTCTCATCCGAGGGATATTAAAGCAGAACTTTTTACTGCGATGAAGGATCTGGATAAGGTGGTAGAGTATTTACATTTACCTATTCAGGCGGGATCTGATAGAATATTAAAGCTGATGAACCGGGGTTATACTGTAAGTTATTATATGGGACTTGTGGAGGAGATGAGGAAGGTTGTGCCTGGGGTAAGTCTTGGGACGGATTTTATTGTTGGTTTCCCCGGGGAGACAGAAGAAGAATTTAAGGAGACACTTAAGGCAGCGGAAGATATTGGGTTTGATATGGCATATATGTATAAATATTCACAGAGGCCGGGGACTAAGGCATTTGAGATGAAAGATACTGTGGAAGAGGATATTATAAAGGAAAGGCATCAGGAGCTTCTTAAACTGCAGGAGAAGATTTCTCTTAAGAAGAACAGGGGATTAATAGGGAAAGAAGTGGAAGTACTGGTTGAGGGAAGGAGTAAGAGGAATATCAAGAGGCTTGCAGGAAGGGATAGGGGAAACAGGATGGTTGTGTTTGAGGGGAGTGATGAGGTGATTGGGAAAATGGTGTCTGTCACTATTTATGAGGCGACGAGTTTGACGCTGTATGGGGAAAAGGGCGCTGTCCCCTTTTTATAATATGAATACGATAGTAATTGACGGGTATAACGTAATATATGCAATTCCGGTTTTAAGAAAAAAAATATTAAAGCAAGGTCCTCTAAAAGCAAGGGAAGGTCTTATAGAGATATGCGCGCAGTATAAGAGCGCCAGAAAGGATATTTCTCGTATATATATTGTTTTTGACGGAAAACGTCAGGATGAGCCTGTAACGACAAGTGACAGAGGTGGTATAAGTGTGATATTCAGCCAGGGGGAAAAGGAAGCGGATGATATCATAATTGAACTTGTCAAAGAGAGCGATAACGCGAAGTCTTTTATTGTTATATCAGGTGACAATTATGTTTGTAATAATTCAAAGGCATGTAGCGCGCGGGTAATGTCACCCACAGCATTTACCCGGGAACTTGGAAAGAGAATAATTCCCAGAGATAGACCTGAGAAAATATCAACAGATATTAAACACTACAGAAGCGACGTTACTGACTGGTATAAAGAAGAGTTAAAGAAACAAGATATTGATATAGCAGAATGAATATAGCGAAAATGGTGTCTGTCACTATTTTATGAAAGATAAACTTACGCCGATGATGGAGCAATATATGAGGCTCAAGAAGGAGCTCAAGGAGGCGATACTGCTTTTTAGATTAGGGGATTTTTATGAGATGTTTTTTGAGGATGCGAAGCTGTGCTCCAGGCTTCTGCAGATTACACTTACTTCCCGGGCAGCGAAAGGCAGAAAGGTACCCATGTGCGGGGTTCCCCATCATGCTGTTGAGAATTATTTGAATAAGCTGCTCAGGCAGGGGTATAAGGTAGGGATATGCGAGCAGGTCGAGGATCCGGCAGCTGCAAAGGGATTGGTGAAGAGGGAGATAACGCGGATAATTACTCCCGGGACAGTGCTTTCACCTGGGTTACTTGAAGAAAAAGAAAATAATTATCTTATGGCAATTTGTAGAGACCAGGGGGATAAAGCAGGGATTGCATTTGTAGACCTTTCTACCGGTGATTTTAAGGCAGGGGAACTTAATAAGAAAGATATTAATGATGAACTTTCCCGGATACGACCCAGGGAGTGTTTATTAGGTGAAGGTGTAGATGAAAATAGTCTTCTTAATGGCTGGAAGGACGGGGTGATTACAAAGGTAGAGGACTGGGTATTTATATATGAGCGGAGTAAGAGTTTATTAGAAGAACAGTTTGGTGTGGTGACCCTGGATGGATTCGGGATAAGTCAAATGACCATGGGAGTAGGAGCTGCAGGAGCTATTGTGCATTATTTAAGAGAGACGCAGAAAGCCAAACTCGGTCATTTGAAGGGTGTCTCTATATACGCGCCGGGGGAGCACATGATGCTTGACCGTGTCACAAGAAGGAATTTAGAACTTACCCGGACTCTTATAGAGAGGGGTACCCCTAAAGGGATGGCTTCGCCTACCGAAGGCAGTCTTGTCTGGGTTATAGATGAGACGATTACTTCTATGGGCGGGAGGAAGATACGTCAGTGGATAGGCGAACCTCTGATTAGCGCCGGAAAGATAAAAGAAAGACAGGATGCTGTAGAGGAGTTATACAGTGATGATGAGGCAAGGTATTCATTGAGGAAGATGCTGGAAGATGTGAGTGATTTAGAGAGGCTTGTAGCCAGGCTTAGCTGTCAGAGCGCCAATGCGCGGGATATGGTTGCGATAAAAAATACCCTTACTATGATTGGACCGCTTAAGGAAGCAATGAAGAAGGTCAAGGCATTAAGGAATGTCTATTTAAGGGATAACCTGGATGAGGTCCCTGAGGTAAAGGCAATTATTGAAAAGGCTATTAAAGATGACCCGCCGCCGCAGATTAAGGAGGGGGGTATCATAAGGACAGGATATAACAAGGAACTCGATGAACTCCATAAGATTAAGAAAGAAGGTAAAGGGTATCTTGCGCATCTTGAAGAGAGGGAAATCAAGCGCACAGGTATAAATTCTTTGAAGGTTAAATTTAATAGTGTATTTGGTTATTATATAGAAATAAGGAAAACTAATCTTCATCTTGCGCCTTCTGATTATATCAGGAAACAGACTCTTGTCAGCGCCGAGAGGTTTATTACGCCTGAGCTTAAGGAATACGAGGCAAAGGTGTTGGAGGCGGATGATAGGATTAAGGCATTGGAGTATGAGATATTCAGTGAGGCGCGTGGAGAGATTTTGAAACATTCCTCCAGGCTTCAGAAACTGGCAGATATAGCGGCAGAGATAGATGTGTTTCTTTCATTGGGAGAGGCGGCAAGGAGGGGAAATTATACAAGGCCTGAGATTAATGATACAGGCGTTATAGATATAAAAGACGGCAGGCATCCTGTATTGGAGAAGATAATGGGGAGAGAGAAATTTATTCCCAATGATACGTATATGGATACTGAAGAAACTTCTTTTCTGATTATAACCGGGCCTAATATGGCGGGGAAATCTACGTATATCAGGCAGGTGGCGCTTCTTGTTATCCTTGCGCAGATGGGGAGTTTTATTCCGGTGAAGTCTGCTCGGATAGGTGTATGCGACCGTATCTTTACGCGGGTAGGCGCGGCAGATGATCTGGCAAGAGGCAGAAGCACATTCCTTGTAGAGATGAGTGAGACAGCCAATATCCTGAATAATGCTACAGAGAGGAGTCTATTGATACTGGATGAGATTGGGCGCGGGACTTCGACTTTTGACGGGATAAGTATTGCGTGGGGAGTTTCAGAGAGACTGTGCGAGAAGGGGTGCCGTTCGCTCTGCGCGACCCATTACCATGAGCTGACTGCCCTGACAAATAAAGAGAAGTGCGCAAAGAATTATAGTGTGGCAGTCAGGGAATGGAACGATGAGGTTATATTCCTGCATAAGGTTTTGCCGGGGGTAGCTGATAAGAGCTATGGCATACATGTAGCGCGTATTGCAGGTATTCCTCATGGGGTTATAGATAGGAGCAGGGAGATTTTAAGTCAGCTCGAGGACGGGAGTTTTTTGAAGAGGGAAGATTCAAAACAGATGGAGTTTTTTGATGGGCCTAAGAAAATGAAGCCGCATCCGGTAGTGGAGATATTGAAGGATATAAATCCGGATGAGCTTGCGCCGAAAGAGGCATTAGCATTGTTATATGAATTGATTAAAAAGGCAAAGGAGAAAGATGCATAGGCGAAGCCATCCTGTGGGTAGAGAAATAAGAGTCCTTCCGCCAGAGCTTAGCGCTAAGATTGCAGCGGGAGAGGTAATAGAGAGGCCTGCGCAGGCTGTAAAGGAGCTGGTTGAGAATTCACTTGATGCAGGGAGTGCAGATATCTCTGTAGAGATAGAGAAGGGTGGAAAACTTTTGATCAAGGTAATAGATAATGGCACAGGTATGAGGAAAGAGGATCTCGCGCTTGCTTTTAGCCGTAATGCTACAAGCAAGATTTTAACTCTTTCTGATCTTGAACATATTACCACCCTCGGGTTTAGGGGAGAGGCCCTGGCAAGCCTTGCGAGCTGCAGCCGTATTGAGGTTACGAGTAAGACTGAGGAGATGCCTATAGCCGCTATAATGAAGATAGAAGGAGGTAAAGAGACTTACAGCGGTGAAGGAGCCAGGAGGAGGGGGACAACTATTATCGCGAGGGATCTCTTTTATAATCTACCTCCGAGAAGAAAATTTTTAAAGACAGATTCAACCGAGGCAGGCCATATTATGAAAATCATGTCCCAGATGGCTATAGCCCACACTGATATCGGGTTTTCATTAACTATGGACGGGGATGTAGTTTTTGACCTTCCGGGAGGATTGAGTTTTGAGAGACGCATAGGCGAGGTCTATGGGAGGGAGCTGGAAAAAGAACTTATCCCGTTAAGGGGAGAGAAGGACGGGATGAGGATAAGCGGGGGGATTCTTCCTCCGACTGTTGTGAGGAATAACAGAGACCTTCAGATTTTTGTAGTTAATTGCAGACCTGTAAGGAGCCCGCAGCTCGCGCATGCCATTAATTCAGCATTTAAATCTCTTATCCCTTCGGGGAAATTCCCGATAGCATTTGTGTTGCTGGAGGTTCCCAGTGAAGAGGTAGATGCCAATATCCACCCGACAAAGAGGGAGATAAAATTTGTAAGGGATAGAGAGGTGCATGCCTTTGTTGTAGCAGCGACTAAATTAGCTTTTCATAGGATAAGAATGGCTGAGGATATCCCTACGCCATATATGCCGCAGGCGAGTCAGAATCTCCATGCTGTCAAAGACGATGTAGAGGCGTATTTAGACGGCATCATGGGGCCGATAAATATTGTAGGGCAGGTAGGCGAAGCCATCCCATGCCTCTGGCTAGGGGTAAAGGATACGTATCTTATCATGGAGAAAGAGGATGGGATAGAGGTGATTGACCAGCATGCTGCCCATGAGAGGATTCTCTATGAGGGGCTTAAGGAGGATATATCAAAAGGGCATATAGAAAAACAGGCGCTTCTTTTTCCTCTGTCTCTTGAGTTGGGTTTGGAAGAGGCATTATTTTTGAGGGAGAGGATAGATTGGTTTTTGGAATTGGGGATAGAGATAGAGGAATTCGGAAAAAATACTTTTAATGTCAGGACTCTGCCGAGTAAGGTGAAAACTGAGAAGGCAAAGGAATTTATACTGGGAGTCATTCAAGAATTGGCTGAGCTGGGAACACAGAAAGGCATTGCAGATTTAAAAGATGAGGCGTTGAAGATTATGGCGTGCAGGGCTGCTATAATGGCCGGTGATAAGCTGGGTAGTGAGGAGAGGATGAGGCTTATAAGGGAGCTGGATTCCTGCAAGGATAATTTTACCTGTCCTCATGGGAGGCCTGTGCGGATAAAGCTTGGGTGGAGTGAAATTGAGAAAAAATTTAAAAGGTAAAATATATGCCTGATCATATTCTTTACGTTCTCACCGGGCCGACGGGGATAGGGAAGTCGCTATGTGCGGTTACTTTGGCTAAACGCCATAATGGTGAGATTATTTCTGCGGATTCCAGGCAGATTTATAAATATATGGATATCGGGACGGATAAGCCGGGTGAAGAGGAGAGGAAGCAAGTCCCGCATCATCTTATAGACCTTTTTTCACCTGAAGAAATAGTCAATGCCGGCAGATTTGCTGAGCTTGTGGACAAGACTATGCGGGATATATGGGGAAGGGGAAAGAAGGCATTTTTAGTTGGCGGGAGCGGGTTATATATACGCGCCGGCCTTAAAGGGATTTTTGAGGGCCCGGGGAGGGATGAGGCAGTCCGGGAAAAACTGGAACAAGAGGCAGAGAAATTTGGTTCGCAGGGGCTTTATGAGAGGCTGATGAAGGTTGATCCGAAATGCGCGGAGAAAATTCATCCTAATGACAAACGAAGGATTATCAGGGGGCTTGAGGTCTATACTGTTACAGGGAAGAAGATATCAGAGTGGCAGAAGGAAACACCTGCTTGCGATTTTATAACGATTATGGTCTGCCTTTATCAAAATATGGAAGACCTCTACCAAAAAATTGAGGCAAGGGTTGATGAGATGGTTGCAAAAGGGTTAGTAGATGAAGTGAAGGGGCTTGTAGAAAAAGGCCTTGGAGAGAGTTCTGTTCTAAAGAATACTATTGGGTATAAGGAGATATTGGGGTATATAAACGGGGAAATGAGTTTAGGCGAGGCAATAATACTTCTTAAGAAGAACTCGCGCAGGCTTGCAAAAGGACAGATGACATGGTTTAGAGGCGAGAAGAGTGTAAAGTGGGTTGAGGTGAAGAAAAAAGAACGTGAGGAGGAGGTTCTGGATAAGATAGAAAAGACATTTGAATTAAATGGTGTCTGTCACTAATTTATGAGCGAAAAATGTTGTCTCGTTATTCCGCAGATAAAAGGTAAAAGAAGCTGGGATAGCGAGGATTTAATCAGGGAGTTAAGACTGCTTACAAGGACAGCCAGGGGAGAGGTAAGAGATATTTTTACTGTAAATATCGAGAATATAACTTCTAATTATTATATCGGCAGGGGGAAGTTAGATGAAATAGCCCGGACGTGCTGTGAGAAAGGGATAAACGCGGTAATCTTTAACAACAATCTAACCCCGGCCCAGCAGAGAAATATCGAAGATGTGCTGGGGATAAAGGTTATTGACCGGACCCAGCTTATTTTGGATATATTCGCCCATCGGGCGCGGACAAGTGAAGGAAAGATTCAGGTGGAACTGGCGCAATTAAATTATTTGCTTCCAAGACTTACAGGAAAGGGTATATTGCTTTCCCGTCTTGGCGGCGGGATCGGAACAAGCGGGCCCGGAGAGACTAAGTTAGAGGTAGACAGGCGGCGTATCAGGCAGCGCATTACAAACCTTAAGCAGGAAATTAAAGATGTTGCCAGGAGGCGGGAGGTTGAGAGAAAAGGCAGAAAGCAGAGTAAGATTCCGCATATTGCTGTGGTCGGTTATACAAATGCCGGTAAATCTACATTAGTAAATTCTCTCTCCGGCTCAGATATATTTGTGGAAGATAAACTCTTTGCGACCTTAGACACAACTACGCGAAGCGTTAAACTGTCCAACGACCGCAAGGCACTCATGACAGATACTGTCGGTTTTATAAGGGACCTGCCTCCTTATCTTATAGCAGCATTCCGCGCTACTATGGAAGAGATTGTAGAAGCGGATTTTATAGTTCATCTTTTAGATATAAGTCACCCAAAGGCGAAAGAGATGGAGACTATTACGCGTGGGTTTCTGGGAGAGATTGGCGCGGGCGAAAAGAAGGTGCTCCTTGTGCTTAATAAGATAGATCGGCTCAATGAAGGGGAGAGGAGAAGGGCCCTTCGAGAATATAGCGATGGAGCGCCTGTATCTGCTATGACCAAAGAGGGGCTTAAGGAACTCTGTCTGCGGTTGATGCATTTAGTAGGGGATGATAGAGAATCTATAAAGGCGGCTATCCCTCAGAAAGAAGGACGTATCTTATGGGAAATTCATGAAGAAGGTGGTATACTTAGTAAGGCGTATAAGGACGGAAAGGTTATTATTACAGCCAGGGTGAGTCCACCCCTTATGGAGAGATTAAAATCTTATAAGATAAAATGAATTTGCCTAATTTTCTAACAATCCTGCGGATACTCCTTATCCCGTGTTTTCTGGGCTTTATGCTCTATTATAAACCTGGAGAAAATGAATTCAGGACAGTTGCCCTTTTTGTCTTTTTGCTGGCGGTATTTACTGATGCCCTTGATGGATTTCTTGCCCGCATCCGGCATCAGAAGACAAAACTTGGCTCTTTTCTGGATCCCATCGCGGACAAACTCCTTTTGATAACCGCCTATCTTGTCCTGACATTAAATACAGGGCTTTCAGTGAGACTGCCTATGTGGCTTACGATTGTTGTTATAAGCCGTGATATAATAATTATTTTTGGTGTAGTATTGATTCTTTTAATAGCAGGAGATATAAAGATAAGGCCTACGCCTTCCGGGAAGATAACCACCTTTTTTCAAATGGTAACTATCATCGCCACCTTTATGGTTTTACCTCTTAATTTTCTTAATTTTATCTGGACACTGACAATAATTGTAACTATCATATCAGGTATTGAATACATATATAAAGGAATTGGTATATTAAACAGGCAGGTTAATGGAAAAGCAACTTAAGCAGAATATAACGACTGTGGCTATAATAGGCAGGCCAAATGTCGGGAAGTCTTTTCTATTTAACCGTTTCGCCGGGAAGGCAGTTAGTCTGGTAGATGCTGAGCCGGGTGTAACAAGGGACAGGTTGTATGCTGAGGTGAGATGTGGGGATAAAATATTCTATCTTGTAGATACCGGAGGGTTTTACCCTGGCGGCGGAGAAGGCATGGATTCTATGATAAAGAATCAGGTTGAGTTCAGCATTAAAGAGGCAGGTGTAATTGTATGGGTCCTGGATGCAAAGGACGGTGTTACTCCTGTAGATGAAGATATAGCTTTAAAACTACGGCCTGTTAAAAAACCGATAATTCTAGCTGTAAATAAGGCAGATAATATTTCCCGGATGGAAGATACAGGTGATTTTTATAGGCTCGGGTTCGGGGAGCCTATTTCTATTTCTGCGCTGCATGGTTTAAATACAGATGTACTTTTAGATAAGATTATCACCTATGTGCCTGAGAGTGAGATTAAGGCCGGTGAGGAAAGTATATGGATATCAGTGGTAGGCAGGCCAAATGTCGGGAAGTCTTCTTTTATCAATTCCCTGCTTAATGATAACAGGGTTATAGTCGATAAAGAGCCAGGGACGACGCGAGGCGTAATACCAATACCATTTTCATTTGAGGAGAGACAGTTTACCCTTCTGGATACCTCCGGGCTTAGAAAAAAGAACAAGGTCTATACGGATCTGGAGCAGAAGATGTCGGTATGGACGAGGCGAGTTATCCGTCGTTCTCATGTATCTATTTTATTATTAGATGCACAGGACGGTGTGACAAGCCAGGATGCCAGGATCAGTGATTATATCTGGGAAAATAGCGGGAACATGGTTATTGCCTTTAATAAGTGCGATTTACTTAAAGGCGATGATAAGGTCAGACGAAAATATATAGATTTTTTGCATAAAAGGATACGTGTGTCCAATTTTTGTCCTGTCCTGTTTATTTCAGCGCTTTTCGGGCAGGATGTATTCACAACAATTTCTACAGCTAAAGATGTATTCAATCACAGCCGCATGCGAGTGAAGACCAATGTTCTCAACAAGGTTATTGAAGAGACCGTCAAAAAGCATCAGGCCGCATATGCTAAGGGAAAGCATCTTAAGATTTTATATGCTACCCAGGCAAGTGTTGAACCGCCTTCATTTGTATTTTTTGTAAATGATGCCAGCCTTGTTAAAGAAAATTACAAGCGGTATCTAACGAAGGTTATCTATAGCCATTTTGATTTTAGCGGCACACCTATTCAGATATTTTTTAGAACTCGAAAAAGAAGGAAATTTTACGCTGATGGATATTCTCCTTAGTTATTTAGTCGGGGCAATACCGACGGGGTATCTCTTCGGGAGATTGTTCAATGGGATAGATATCCGTCAATATGGCAGCGGCAATATCGGCGCAACAAATGTCTGGCGGGTGCTCGGGAAAAAGATAGGGACAGTTACGCTAGTACTCGATATATTGAAAGGGCTTGTGGCAGTTACGCTTATCGCGCATTTTTTCTCCGCCACACCCTTTATCTGCGGTCTTGCAGCTATCCTCGGACATAATTTTCCGGTTTATCTAAAATTTCGCGGGGGTAAAGGCGTGGCAACCAGTGTAGGGGTGGTCCTGGGGCTGGCTCCCAGCGTAGTGGGCGCGGCATTTTTTATATGGACAGGGGTTTTGTTTTTAACGAGGTATGTCTCTTTAGCCTCAATAATAGCCGGATTATCCTTGCCAATCCTTTCTATTTTGTTCGGCAAGCCTTGCGAGCTGCGCTGGTTTTTTCTGGCCATGGGCGCTCTTGTTGTAATTCAGCACAGGGCCAATATAAAGAGACTTTTTAAGGGGGAGGAGAAGAAATTTTTTACCCGGCCCGCGCATCGAAATATTTGACATAGAGAGGGCCCCGCTATATAATAAATAAAAAAGGAGCTAAAATGGAAAGATTCAGTAAAGACGGCCGATTGATTGTGCCTTTAGGCAAAAAAGAAAAAGACAAGACAAAGGAAGCTAAAGTCAGGTATGTCATAAATGAGGCATACTGTCCAAAAGGATGTAATATAATAGATAAAGAGCACGAGATAAATGGATTCCCCGGTTTGCGGATTAAATTTAAAAGGCCCGGAATGGAGGGGGAGTTTGTCCTCTCTGCAATAGAAGGAGATTTTGATAAGATTATCCTGTCAGGGAAGTTAGAAGACAGGGTAAAGGATGAACTCTATTGCCCGCATTGCGGCGCTATGTTTGAAACGCTTGTTAATTGTAATTGCAAAT
>JADHWT010000037.1 GCA_016783345.1 Candidatus Omnitrophota bacterium
AATTACCCATGGCAGAAGAGACACAGATGGCCCACAACAATTACCTGCAGGTGTGGGTAGAGATGGGGATTGTTGGTTTCATTATCTTATTGTGGCTTGTGGTCAGGTTCATAAGGATTGGTCTATGGCTTCGCCTAGGCACGCGCACTCTGGCGCAGGGCGCTTTCTGGGGAGGTATGGCATTTTTTGTGCATAGTCTTGTGGATTTTGATTTCTACGTGCCCAATCTTATCTTCAGCGCATTTTTTTTGATAGGAGTGACAGCGGCCTTGAATAGTCCGGCAACAAGAACAAGAGGTTCGGCGCGGAATTCGTTATATCCTATTTTGGGCGCGGTAATATTTTTGATGGTTTTCTGCAGTCAGATAAAATATATCAATTATCTCTATAGGTTTGAGAGGATGGAGGGCCTTGTGGCAGAGATGGATTTTGATAAGGCAGAAGAAGAAATAAATGGGCTTCTTAAGGAGTCCAGATTTAATCCACGACTTCATTTTGAAAAAGGCCGTATCAGTGAGATAAAGGCTTTCACAGGTAAAGAAAAGAGGAAGAGTGATTTTATTGATGCTGTCTATGAATATAGCCTGGCCTCTTCTCTAAATCCTTATAGAGCCAGCTATCATTTTAGACTTGGGAGGCTTTACTGGGCGCTCAGGGATGACCCGTTTTTTCGAAAGAGGGCTGTTTCGCAATTCCGCCTCGCCCATGAGGCCTATCCCACGAAAAAGGAATATATAGAAATTCTTAAAAGCGCAGGTCAATATTCAGGGAATGAAAAATAGAATAAAAGTAGTTCAGGGGCTGGTCAAGAAAGACAGGCTTGATGCCTTTCTTGTTTTTTCAACTATAAATATCCGTTACCTCACCGGTTTTGAAGGAACAGCAGGGCTTTTATTGGCGCTTCGGGATAAGGCTATTTTGTTTGTGGACTCAAGGTATACCCTGAAGGCCAAAAAAGAGGCAAGGGGAGTGAGGATTGTGACGGTATCCACAGGATGGCTTGGCCTAACGAATTACTTTGATGCGTTGGCTTCGCATACAGGGCTGCGAATGGGATTTGAAGAGGAACATCTAAATTACAAAAGTTTTAGGAAGTTATCTCTTCTGCTTCCGGGAGTAAGGCTCTGTCCCTATACGGGAGTTATTGAAAAACAAAGGGCATGTAAGGATAAAAAAGAAATCGCTATTATAAGAAAGAGTATTGCCATTACTGAAAAGGCATTGGTAAGCGTCTCCCATTTTATAAAGCCGGGGATTTCTGAAAAAGAGATAGCTGATAGATTAGAACAATGCCTGCGCAAGCAAGGGGCGAGGGGAAGCAGTTTCCGCACAATAGTAGCAACCCCTCAGAATGCTAGTTCGCCCCATAGTGAGCCCGGGACAAAGACTATTCCTTCCAGGGGTCTGGTTCTCGTAGATATTGGATGCGATTATCAGGGTTATAGCTCTGACATGACCAGGCTGTTTTTATTGAATAAAATGAAACCATTCGAAAAAAAGATTGTTCAGATTGTAGCAGAGAGCAAAAGAAAGGCAATAGGGGCTATAAGAGAGGGCAGGAGCGCGAAAGATATCGACAGTATAGGAAGAGGGGCAATAGAAAAGGCAGGTTTTGGAAAATATTTCGGGCATGGCCTTGGTCACGGCATAGGATTAAGTGTCCACGAAGAACCGGTTATATCTAAGGGCAGTGAGACTATTTTGAAAGAGGGAATGGTTGTAACTATAGAGCCAGGGATATATCTGCCGGGTCGTTTTGGGGTGAGACTTGAGGATGTAGTTCTGGTTACAAAAAAGAGAGGGGTTAAACTAACTACTCTGCCAGATATTTTGAAAATTTTGGATTAAATATGTTGCCAAGATGGAAGGAGGGAGGTATAATTAAAACATTATGAATTTAAAAGAATTGAAAGAATTGATAACTCTTTTCGAAGAGGCAGAGGTAACTGAACTTGAGATAGAAAGAGAAGGGATTAAGATTAGACTTAAGAAAGGAAACGATAAAATAGATGCCCAGGCTATAGTACCCTCGGGTGCTACAGTAACCCCGGTTATTTCTGAAAAAGAAGAAAAGGTAGAAAAGAAAAAAGAGGCAGAGGAAACCCTTGTTAAGATCGAGGCACCGATGGTAGGGACATTTTACAGTTCCCCGTCTCCGGAGGCTCCTCCGTTTGTTGAAGAGGGAGCAGTTATTGAAAAAGGACAGGTGCTGTGTATTATTGAGGCCATGAAACTCATGAATGAGATAAAGTCCGAGGTCAAAGGAAAAATAAAAAAGATACTGGTAGAGAATGGCCATACTGTTGAATTTGGAGATTCCCTATTCCTGATTGAGCCGCTAGCCTAATGTTTCGAAAGATTCTTATTGCCAACCGAGGGGAGATAGCTCTCCGTATCATCAGGGCCTGCAGGGAGATGGGTATCAGGACTGTAGCTGTCTATTCCAAATCTGACCGAGACAGTCTCCATGTCCGTTATGCTGATGAGGACGTCTGTATTGGTCCGGAAGCAAGCTCAGACAGTTACTTACGTATCCCAAGCATAATAAGCGCTGCGGAGATAACCGATGCAGATGCTATTCATCCGGGATATGGGTTTCTGGCTGAGAATGCACACTTTGCCGAGGTCTGTAAATCCTGTAACATAGCCTTTATCGGGCCATCTCCCAGAGTAATCCGCCTTATGGGTGATAAGAGTAAGGCAAAAAAGACTATGAGAAAGGCAGGGGTCCCTATTATCCCGGGGAGTGAAGGCCCGGTCAAGGATAAAGATGAGGCATTGGCAATTGCAGAAAAAATAGGGTATCCGGTTATTGTCAAGGCATCCGGCGGCGGAGGAGGAAGGGGAATGCGTGTTGCGCATACCAATGTAAGACTTGTTAATGCGCTTATGATGGCACAGACAGAGGCTGAGGCGAGTTTTGGAAATCCTGAGGTATATCTGGAGAAATATATTGAACAGCCGCGGCATGTGGAGTTCCAGATGTTAGGCGATAAGCATAAGCAAGTATTTCAGATCGGGGAGAGGGATTGCACAATACAGCGGCGTTATCAGAAATTGATTGAAGAATCTCCTTCACCAGCAGTGAATGATAAACTCCGTAGAAAAATGGGAGAGGCAGCTATAAAAGGGGCCCGCTCTGTCGGGTATGAGAATGCCGGAACCATGGAGTTTCTTTTAGATAAAGACGACAAATTTTATTTTATGGAGATGAATACCAGGCTCCAGGTGGAGCACCCGGTCACCGAGATGGTCACAGGTATAGATATAGTCAAGGAACAGATTCGTATTGCCGCAGGTGAGAAGTTAAGCTTCAAGCAGGATGCCATTCGATTCGAAGGAGTGGCCATAGAATGCCGGATTAATGCCGAGGATCCGGAGAAGAATTTTATGCCCTCCCCTGGCACTATAACAGCCTTTAATCTACCCGGCGGACCAGGGGTCAGGATAGACACCCATGTCTACCAGGGATTTTCCATATCACCGTATTATGATTCAATGATAGCCAAACTTATTGTCCATGCACAGACGCGGAAAGAGTGTATCATGCGCATGCAGCACGCCCTTGATGAGTTTGTCATTGAAGGAGTAAAGACGACGATCCCATTGCATCAGAAGGTTTTTCAGAGTGAGGAGTTCATGCGTGCTAAGCTCTATACTGATTTTGTAGAATCTGTTTTAGAAAAATAGGAGGAAGGAAATATGTGGAGTAAATTTATGGCTTTTCTGGCAACACTTATCTTTATTGCTACAGGGAGCGCGTTTCTCTTAGCGCTGGAGGGAGACTTCATCCCTTTGAGCGAGGTTCTTTCTTTTATTGATAGGGCATATACCGATTTTAGTACGCGTCTTGTCGTTATCTTTACCGGGTTAGGATTAGTTATCCTGGGATTATTTAATATCTACTTTGCCCTGGGAAGCTTCAGGAGAAAGTCATATGTCGCTATACGCGGGGCACAAGGCCCAATCCAGATTGCCCATAAAACTATTGAGGAACTGGTTGAAAAGGTGAGACGTGATGTCGGCGGTATAGATAAAGTATCCACACGGATTATCCATGGGAGAAGAAAGATATCGCTGGAGGTGAGGGTTTCCCTTGGCAGCGTGAGGAACGTCATTGATATCTCGAAGCGTATTCAGGGGGCTGTGAAAGAAGATGTAGAGAGGGTGCTGGGAATTACTAATCTGGGGGAGGTTAAGGTTTTCGTTAAGAAAATAACTTTAGAGAAGGGAAAAAAATATGATGATATCCTCGAGCAGAAGCAAACCTCCAGGGGGATAGAGTTACAGAGGTAACCCCCGGGGTTCAGGGGTTAAGAAACAAGGAGAACGGGATGAAAATAGGGATATTGACCGGCGGAGGGGACTGCCCAGGATTAAATGCAGTGATAAGGGCTGTGGTGAAGAGAGGCGCAGAATACGGATATGAAATATTAGGTGTAAAAAATGGGTGGAAGGGTATGCTTGAGGGAGATACTTTTCCATTAAACACAGACCATGTCTCAGAGATACTTCCACGGGGAGGCACAATACTCGGGACATCCAGGACTAACCCCACTAAGGAACCTGATGGCGTTAAGAAGATCAAAGATAATATGAAGGCCTTAAATATGGATGCACTGATAGCTGTAGGAGGTGATGATACCTTAGGCGTGGCGTATGAACTTAGTAAAGAGGGACTCAAGACCGTTGGTGTGCCGAAGACTATCGACAACGATCTTTCTGCTACTGACTATACATTTGGTTTTGATACATCTATAAATATTGTAATGGAGGCGATTGACCGTCTCCGCACTACTGCTGAGTCTCATCACAGGGTAATGGTAGTAGAGGTGATGGGCAGGCACGCCGGCTGGATTGCCACTTCCGGAGGTATGGCAGGCGGGGCTGACGCGATTCTTATCCCTGAGGTTCGTTTTAATTTAAATGAACTTTGTGAGAGTATTAAGAAAAAACACAAGGGAGGAAAGGATTTCAGCATTATAGTTGTAGCAGAGGGAGCAAAACCAATAGAGGAAAAAGAACTGGTTACACAGGATAAAAAGTTAGATGCCTTTGGGCATATCCGTCTTGGCGGAATCGGGCAGAGGATAGGCCATGCTATAGAAAAGATGACCGGATATGAGACAAGGGTTGTTGTGCTTGGACATCTACAACGAGGCGGTACACCTACGGCATTTGACAGAATACTCGGGACCCGTTTTGGCGTTAAGGCCATTGAGCTTATCAAGGAAGGGAAATTCGGCAATATGGTCAGCCTCCAGGGAAATGAAATCGTCTCTGTGCCTCTTGAGAAAGCCGTTGAAAAACTAAAGACCATAGATATGGATTTCTACGAAGTTGCCAGGACATTTTTTGCATGATTGTATAGGAAAGTATATAAAGCGGACTTAAGCTATCGGCCGAAGGCCGATTTTGCATAATGATGAAAGAAGAAATTTTAAAAGCCCTTAAAGAAAGCATTAAAGTCAAGGAATCTGTTACTCGTGAGGTCGATGTAATAGAGGAGATGGTGGGCGTAATTGTTAGCGCAATTAAAAACGGGAATAAGCTCCTTGTGTTTGGCAATGGCGGGAGCGCTGCAGATGCCCAGCATCTGGTAGGGGAATTAGTCGGAAGGTTCAGAATGGAGCGAAAGGCTCTTAATGCAATAGCATTGAGTACAAATACCTCTACAATCACAAGTATCGGGAATGACTATGGCTTTGAATATATCTTCAGTAGACAAATAGAGGGACTGGCTAAGAAGGGAGATGTATGTATTGGCATCAGTACCAGCGGGAAGGCCAGCAATGTTATTGCCGGTATAAAAATGGCTAAGGATTTAGGCGTAACGACACTGGCTCTTACCGGTTGTGATGGAGGCGGGCTGGCAAAGATTAGTGATATAGCTTTGATTGTTTCCTCGGACAGTACTCCCCGTATTCAGGAAGCCCACATTGCTGTTATTCATATCATCTGCGAGCAGGTAGAGAATGGTGTTTTTGGAATCTCGCCTTAAAGTCATCCTATCTCGCGAGCGAAAAAAGGGTAAAAAGATTGTCTTTACAAATGGTTGTTTTGATATACTTCACCAAGGGCATATTAAGATATTAGAGGCGGCGAAATCTAAAGGCGATATACTGGTTGTTGGGCTAAATAGTGACAAATCGGTGAGGGGGCTTAAGGGGAAAGGCAGGCCCATTCAGGGAGAGAAGGAGAGGGCCAGGATACTGGCGAGCCTCAGGATGGTTGACTATGTTGTCATATTTAACGAATCTACTCCTTTAAGGCTTATAAAGAGCATCAAACCTGATGTATTAGTCAAGGGAAGTGACTATAGAAATAAGAAGGTAGTTGGTGGAAAAGAAGTAAAAGAGGCCGGAGGCAAGGTATATCTTTTTCCGGTAGTAAAGGGTTATTCAAGTACTGATATAATTAAGAAATTATAGATGAAAGAAAAAATCTATCGGATATTAGATGCGAATGCGAACAGGGCGCGGGAAGGCTTGAGGGTGCTTGAAGATATAGCAAGATTTATTCATAACAATGAAAAGATAACAAGCCAGCTTAAGAGAGAGAGGCACAGGATAACATCATTTTTAAAAAATGTCCCCCCCCCCGGGGCCGGTGGGGAAAAGATTTTAATCAAGGCCAGGGATAGTGTTGCTGATGTCGGCGCAAAGACTAATACACTGGGCGAGAAGAAAAGGGACGGGATAATGGAGGTAGCGATTTCTAATTTTAGACGTTCTCAAGAGGCCATCCGTGTGTTAGAAGAATTTACCAAGATATTTAAGGGAACTGTTTCTCAAAGATTTAAGGCGATGCGGTTCAGGTTGTATGCATTGGAAAAGAAATTTGGAAATTGAAAAAGGGCGCTGTCCCCTTTTATACGTGATCATCGATGGTAGGAAGGGGATATTGGAGAAACTGAGAGGGATAATGAAGGCAGGGGTAGAGATAGTGCAGCTTAGGGATAAGGATCTCTCAACAAGAGAGCTGCTTGAGCTAAGCCGCAAGGCAAAGAAGGTTATAAAAGATAGGGCACTTTTTTTTATAAATGACTGCATAGATCTAGCCCTGGCAGTTGGAGCTCAAGGGGTTCACCTTGGCCAGGATGATTTACCTGTTGAGGTAGCTCGAAGGATAGCAGGGAAGAAGATGCTTATCGGGTTTTCGACCCATACTGCAGAACAGGTAAAGAAGTCTGTGTCTAAACCCGTAGATTATATCTCCTTTGGTCCTGTCTTTAAAACCAAAACCAAACTCGATGCTGTTTCTCCAAGAGGAATAAATAGGTTGAGGAAGGCGGTTTCATATTCCCGCCATCCTGTTGTTGCTGTCGGAGGGATTAAGAAGGGGAATGCAGGAGAGGTTATAAAAAGCGGCGCGAGTGGAGTGGCTGTTTGCAGTGGTATTTTGGATGCGAGAGATACGTATAGAGCAACGATAGAGTTGAGGAGCGAGCTTCACTTATGACACTTATAGAAAAGGCGCGGAGAGGGAAAATAACTTCCGAGATGAGGGGGGTAGCAAAGAAGGAACAGGTCTCTTTAGAATTTTTGAGAGACAATATTTCCAAAGGAAGGATTGTTATCCCTAAAAATCGATATAGAAAGATAAAACACATCTGCGGTATCGGGAAAGGTCTAAGCACCAAGATCAATGCCAATATAGGGACATCACCGCAAAAAGCAAATATCAAAAATGAATTAAAAAAAGTGAAAGAGGCGTTAAAGGCAGGCGCTGACACTATTATGGATCTAAGCTGCGGCGGAAATATTCCGCGGATAAGACAGGCGATTCTAAAGGAAAGCGCAGTGCCTTTAGGGACTGTGCCTATCTATGAGGCAATTGTAGAGGGTATAAAGAAGCATAAGGAACTCAGGAAGATTGACAAAGAAATTTTTTTCGATGTAATAGAGCGGCAGGCAGAGGATGGGGTTGATTTCATGACTATCCACGCCGGCGTAACCAGGAAGGCCATTTCCAAATTACGCAGGCAGGGGAGGGTTACCGGCATTGTAAGCCGCGGAGGCGCTTTTATAGTAGAGTGGATGATGGGACAAAAGAAAGAGAATCCCTTTTATACTGAATTTGACAGGCTCCTCGAAATAGCCAGAAGATATGATATTACCTTAAGTCTCGGGGATGGATTAAGACCGGGTTCCATTAGTGATGCAACAGATGCTGCCCAGGTCCAGGAGCTTATTACTTTAGGAGAGCTTGCTGTACGCGCAAGAAAAAAAGGGGTGCAGGTTATAATTGAAGGACCGGGTCATTTGCCCCTCGACCATATTGAGGCAAATGTGAAATTGGAGAAGAAGGTATGTAAGGGAGCCCCATTTTATGTGCTTGGCCCGCTTGTGACAGATATTGCTCCCGGCCATGACCATTTAGTTAGCGCTATAGGCGGGACCCTGGCAGCTTTTCATGGGGCTGATTTTTTATGTTTTGTTACTCCGGCTGAACACTTACGCCTTCCTGACCTTTCTGATATTCGAGAGGGGGTTATAGCCAGCCGCATTGCTGCGCATGCCGCTGATATTGCTAAAGGATTAAAAAGGGCTTTGAGATTAGATAGAGAGATGTCAACCTGTAGATATCGAAGAGATTGGAAAGGGCAGATGAGATTAGCAATTGATCCTCAAAAGGTAAAAGCAATGCGTTCAGGAGAAAAGGATGTTGATATCTGCACCATGTGCGGCCCATATTGTTCTATGAAGCGGATGGAAAAGATTTTTGGAAAATAAATCGATACTTGTTGTCGGTTCCGTTGCCCTGGATACAGTAAAGACGCCTTTTGGTGAGGCCAAAGAGGTATTAGGCGGGTCAGCTACATTTTTTTCTTATGCTGCCAGTTTTTTCGCAAATGTAAATCTTGTAGGCGTGGTAGGGGAAGATTTTCCGCCCTCTTGCATTGAGCTTCTACGTTCACGAAATATTGATCTAAGAGGTCTTGAGATAAAAAAAGGAAAGACATTCCGCTGGTCAGGTGTTTACAAGAATGATTTAAATGAGAGGGATACACTTTCATTAGAGCTCAATGTCTTTGAGGATTTCCATCCTCTCCTCCCTCCGGGACTGAGACAGTGTCCCTATGTCTTTCTTGCTAATATAGATCCGGAACTGCATCTGGAGGTAATCGAGCAGATAAAACACCAGCGTCTCATCGTGTGCGATACGATGAATATCTGGATTGAAAATAAACGTCAGGCACTTCTGAAGACCCTCCGCCTTATAGATATACTTTTCCTGAATGACAGCGAGGCAAGACAATTGACCCGGGAGTCAAATCTCATAAAGGCAGGGAAAGAAATTTTAAAGTTTGGACCAAAGTCTGTGATCATTAAAAAGGGTGAGCATGGGGTGATGTATATATCTCCAGATTCATTTTTTACAATTCCGGCTTATCCCTTAGAGTCGGTTTGTGACCCAACAGGCGCCGGGGATAGTTTTGCAGGGGGATTTTTAGGCTATCTCGCTAAAGAAGGTCTGGATGAAAAAAAGATAAGGCTGGCACTTGTATATGCAACTATCATAGCATCTTTTACAGTTGAGGACTTTAGCCTGGAGAGACTTAAGCATGTTACGGATAAAGAGATTGAAAAACGGTTTCAGGAATTTAAGAATATGACAAATTTTGCGTAGAGGAGGTTAGATGAAGGGGTTAATTTTAAGCGGGGGAGCAGGCACGCGGCTACGGCCGATTACGCATACCCAGGCTAAGCAGCTTGTTCCCGTGGCAAATAAGCCGATACTTTTTTATGGGCTTGAGGCGATGCAACAGGCCGGGATAAGAGACGTTGGCCTTGTAGTAGGCGCTACGCACCGAGAAATCGAAGAGGCCGTAGGGAATGGCCGTAGATTCGGACTCAAGGTTACTTATATAGAGCAGGAGGCGCCTTTAGGTCTTGCGCATGCGGTAAAGATCAGTCAATCATTTTTAAAAAAATCTCCATTTGTTATGTATTTAGGTGACAATATTATTAAAGACGGGATTAATTCTTTAGTAGAAGAATTTAGAGTCCGTAAGCCTAATGCCATGATACTGCTTGCACATGTCAAAGAACCGCAGCGTTTTGGTGTGGCAGAGCTTAAAGAGGAAAAGGTTGTGCGGCTTACAGAAAAGCCCAAAAAACCAAAAAGTGATCTGGCCCTTGTAGGTGTATATATGTTTGACCATAATATCTTCAAGGCAGTCAAGGCGATAAGGCCTTCATGGAGAAACGAACTTGAGATAACCGACGCCATCCAATATCTCATAGATAAGAAATATGAAGTTCATTCTCATATCATCAATGGCTGGTGGAAGGATACAGGAAGACTGGAAGATATCTTAGAGGCAAACCGCATTATCCTGGACAGCCTGGAATCTAAAATATATGGCAAGATTGATTCAAAGAGCCGCCTTATCGGGAAGATCAGGATTGAAAAAGGGGCAGAAGTAATTAAGAGTACTATAAGAGGCCCGGCTGTTATCGGCAGAAAAACCAGGATTATCAATTCCTATATCGGACCATATTCTTCTATTTCATACAATGTTACAGTCAATAACAGTGAGATCGAACACAGTATTATTTTGGAGCATAGTACGGTTGACAATTTAAGTCACCGTCTGGAAGATAGTTTAATCGGAAAAAATGTCTATATCGGGACTTCTCCCCTAAAACCTAAGGCGTATCGTCTTATGGTGGGGGATAATAGTCAGGTAGGGGTGATTTAAATAACAATGCCAAATATTATTCTAGTCGAAAGAATCGAATCCAAGATATATCTTGTTAGAAGACAAAAGGTTATGCTTGATGTTGACCTTGCAACACTGTATGGAGTAGAGACCAAGGTCTTAACACAGGCGGTTAAAAGGAATAAAGATCGTTTTCCAGGAGATTTTATGTTTCAGCTTAGTAGAAAGGAATTTGAGAGCTTGAGGTCACAAATTGTGACCTCAAGCTGGGGCGGAAGACGATATGCCCCGTATGTATTTACAGAACATGGAGTGGCTATGCTGTCATCAGTTTTGCGGAGCAGGAAAGCTGTAAAAGTGAATATCCAAATAATACGGGCGTTCATTAAACTACGCAATTATCTAGCTACTCATGATGAAATTGCACGTAAGATTGCTGCCCACGATGTTAAGATAAGTATTTTATCGAAAGAAATTGAAAAAATACTTGCGAGGCTTGAAAAGCCAATAATGAAGCAGATCCCGGGATTTGGACTAAAATAAATACCGATATGTCATATTTAGGTCGCAATTGTCTCATTACTGGTGGATTAGGGTTTTTAGGAAGTAGTCTTACGCAGGCGCTTGTTAAAGAAGGCGCCAGGGTTACTGTTATTGATAATTTCCTTCCTGCCCATGGAGCAAATCTTTTCAATATAACCGGGATTGAAGACAGGGTAAGGGTTGTGAAAG
>JADHWT010000038.1 GCA_016783345.1 Candidatus Omnitrophota bacterium
CCTCATCTAAGACCTGCTCAGTATGCGGTGCAATCAGACTGGACCTTGAGCTTTCAGAGCGGACCTTCACCTGCGGTATCTGCGGCCTTATCATAGACAGAGACAAAAACGCCGCCAGAAACCTTGCCTATCTGTCGCCATACCAGATAGCCTGGAGTGAGGATTCATTCACTCTAAAACATAACAATTTCTTAACTAACACTACCGGAAGTTCTTCGGGAAGTTACGCCTGTGGAGACACCTCTGGCGGCGGAACGTCCCGACCTATGTCGGGACGGCCTACGAGTCATGTGTCGAAGAAGCAGGAAACAGATACCAAATATTCCCCTGGAATATTTGGGTAGATTCTGTGGAACGGCTTATTCGATAACCTCGACCATATACTACTCATGAAAGCCGTGCGAAAGCACACCGATTCCAAGTGGATACTTCTTTACATTGAGCGGTGGCTCAAGGCCCCCGCCCGTTTACAAGACGGTACACTTAAAAATCGGGATAAAGGAACACCGCAAAGGGGAGTGGTTAGCCCATTACTAGCTAATCTATTCCTGCATTACGCCTTTGATGAGTGGATGAGGAATAATTACCCTCAGATACCGTTCGAGCGTTATGCCGATGATATCCTCGTGCATTGTCGGACAGAAGAGAGAGCTGTCATGCTCATGTCGGCCATTGAGGCAAGGCTTGCCGGCTGCAAGCTAGAACTAAGCCTTACAAAGACGAAGATTGTCTATTGCAAGGATAGTGACAGACTTGGGAGCTACCCTAACGAGAAATTTGACTTTCTGGGTTATACCTTTCGTGCCCGGGATTCAAGAGACCGTTTAGGTAGGAAGTGTATCAACTTTGCTCCCGCAGTCAGCAATGAATCTGCCAAGAGGATGCGCCGAGTCATGCGCAAATGGCGGCTGCATCTTCGCAGCGATAAATCTCTTCTGGGCCTCTCAATAAGGATAAATCCCGTCTTGAGAGGATGGATTAACTATTACGGTAAGTATCACAAGTCTCAGCTTTATCCTACGTTTAACCGCCTGAACCAAACGCTCCTGCGTTGGGTTATGCGGAAATACAAGAGGTTTAATAAACGTCACCAGAGCAGGGCATGGTATTGGTTGGGCAGGATTGCCAAGCAAAACCCTGACCTCTTCGCTCACCGGTGGATTATTAGACCGGCGGCCGGACGATAAGAGCCGTATGAGCCGAGAGGTTCACGTACGGTTCCGTGAGAACCCGGAGGTGAAATTCCCCCGGGCGATTCGATATTTGCAGTGTTTTTGATGGTTCGAGCATGCCTCGAAGCGCAATCTATCTCTGCAACTTCTATCTCTAATATCGCCAAAAGTCTAAAATCAACCCTGTGATTCGCGACATATATACAGCTAAAATACTGAGATTAAACTGTCCTATACCCCCACCCCCCGAGCCACTCGCTGAAAAGCCCATCGATTTTTTTATGGGCTTTTCCAATTGTGGCGGCCTAACTGAGAACCTCGTGCTGTCAGGCACCAGGTTGAGCGACTGATTTAATTTATGACCACCTGTTATAAGCTATCCAGATGTGACCTACGGCTTACTTCGATATTTTTTGTGTCGGTAGTAAATAGAATATACCCATCAATAAGATAATCGTGATCGGCTGATAGTTATTCTTGCTAATTGCCCAGGCAAGAAGACATAAAAAAGGCATGGCAAGAACCATTATATGGATTCTAATGATCTCACCGGATCGAAAGGGCAGAAACATTAATTGCCAAGCAGTCCCTTTAAGAAAAAGATTAACATCGGCTATCAAGAGTCCTATAATCATCGGCCAGAACTTTGTCACCAAATACATAACCGGGCTGAAAAAATCTGAGTTGATGAAGCCGTTCCTGCCAAAAAATGAATGCGGTTCCATCTCGGCAAATAGCGAAAGAAATAGTCCATAAAATCCAAATAGATAACTGTAAAGATGAAATATGATCCAGGCGGCTGCTATTACGACCAGGCATATCAAAACCAGGAAAGCTGTGCTGGAAACATTCTTGAGAGGTGGGATTTTAAATTCAAGTGTTTTTTTCTGAAGCCGGAAGGTTGAAATAATACGAATGGAATCAACAGCTATACATGCCCAAGAAAAGAAAAGCGCCGCCAACCACATGCTCCAGCAAAACTCCTGAAGCGACCAATGATGAGAAATGGCGTATGCAGTATTGATGCCAAAGCCGATAAGTCCTGCCAGGGGGGTAATGGATATTTTTGAATTATTACGCATTGGTTTCATATTGGTTGCATAATAGCATTATACCCGTTTAATAACTTTGGTTGCAACAATTATTTTAAACTCCGGCCGTAGTTAAAACACCAGCAGCTAAGCTCCTCCAAAAAGTTGCGAAAATCGTCACTTCCGCGGAGCCATTCGACCAGTTACTTTGTAGAGGACTCGAACCTTGTGCCGAGGGCACAACGGTTGAGCGGCCGAGGACGAAATGTCCGAGGAAGTGCCGAGCCCAACTGGGCGAGGCCGAGCGAGTGGCCGACCGGAGCTTGAGCTTTGCGAAGACGGAGGCGCCGAGTCCTCCGGGGGGAGCCATTTCTTATCAAGCCTGTCAAGGGAATTTTAATATTCCCCAGTTACCAAAAGCGCCGTAAAGCCCCTGCATTTATGCATGGGGATATAAGGCACTGCTTTTTTAAAAAATCCTTGATATCCAATCCGTATCCTGCTATCATATCCATAGGTTCTTTGAAAGGATATGGGGTTGTACATAAAGCCTATTGTATGTAAAATCCTATTCACACACAAACAACTCTTCTAGGGTGGGACACATCCGATGTCAAGCCTGTGGAGTGGAGGCGTTGGTCTCCACAGCGAAGCAGGAAACCCAATCCGCAAGGATGGGGAATCCCCCGCATTTATGCGTGGGGAGCTGTCAAGTGGTCTACCTCTAGTTTTTTTGGCTTTTAATGGATGTAGTTTATTGTCATCTATTGTGTATATGATGAAGCAGCCTATCCAGTATAGCCGAGGCTATGACTTTATCTCCGAATATCTCTGCCCAGTCCCTGAATCCCTTATTCGAGGTGATAATTAACGAGTGCCTTTCGTAATGATAGCTCACACAGTGGAAGAAGAGGTTACTCTCTTCCCGGCCTAAAGGCAGGTACCCCAACTCATCAATTATTACTACAGGGTTCCTAACTGTTAAAAAAAGGGGTTGGTCAACACATAGTTCCCCCCTAGGGCACAAGTATTAATAGCTATATCAAGATCGATAGGAGGAAGCATTAATGCTTCCTTTTTTAAATTAGGTACTTTCTCTGCAGCAAGCTGCCAGGGAGATTTACCCTCTTTATACATATTAGGCCTCTCAAAATTAAAGAAGAGAAGGTAACTATAAGACTTCTCAAAAAAGTCTACCCTATCTTTAAATGTTTCTAATTCAAAGAATTCCTGCTCTATAATGTTATGTACAGTCTCTACATCACCTTGTAACTTGTACGCCCTTGAAGGTATCCATAGTCAAGAAGTATGGCCGGATTCCCTTGGAACACGCCTTTATGCCCAGGGCAATGGTGTAATGACCCCCATTAGTCAAGCAATTTTTAAGGTAGAGCTTAGCTCTTTGTCATGCCTATTGGCAGACAGGTTAATATAGCTGTTATGATACTGTTCTGGCGTCATATTACCAAGCGACTGATGCGGATAATAATCAGTATTGTAATTATCGATCCATTTATTCAGGGCTGCTTCAAAATCGAACGGATTATCCCAGTCATAACACCATACAATGTCTTCTTTGATGGTACGCATCACTCTTTTGGTATCTGAATTGCCTTTAGGGTTTGACCATGTGGTAAATATCTGCTTTATGCCCAAGAGTGAACAGTTCATCATGAAGCGCTGAGATGTAGGCTGGCAGCCGTTATCTGAGATTAGGAATAGCCGCTCTTTGATCTCGTCTTTGATGCCACCAGGGAAGCGGGTATTGACTGCCATTGCTAGGGCGCTCAGCCAATCATCAGTCTTTGACTGAAGCCCAAGTGAATAACCGACGATCTCCTTGGTATACCAGTCAAGGACTACGGTAAGGTATAGCCAGCCCCAAGTAGCCATGCGGATCTTGGTCATATCGATACCCCAGAAGTGATTAGGGTATTCAGCATGAGGTTTCGGGCGCATAGGGCCGCGTTTAGCCTTAAGCCGGACATCTTTTGTAACCAGCATGCCATGCTCTTTCATAAGCCTGTATACGCGCTTCTTATTGACAGAGTAATGCCCTGGCGGTATTCATATACGCCTATAGCCCCAGAGAGGGTGATCGATCTTAATAGATTTTATCTTAGCAAGGACATGTTCATTACGGTCTATAACAGATAGTGACTTTGATCTCTTCATAACTCGTATTCGCTTTTTTTTAACTCGACAGTGAGGCCGCCAATGATATGCTTAAGCTTTTGGACCTCACTCTCAAGATGCTGCTCTTTTTTAGTAATATTCTTAGATTCAAAGGCCTGGTGGCCGAACTTTAAGAGATGGTCCCGCCACTGGTAATACTGTGTCTGGGATATCTGGTATTTGCTGCAGAGCTTGGCTATCTCAATCTGGCCGCTTAAGCCCTCAAGCACAATACGCAGCTTTTCGCTGCTTGACCATTTACGTCGTTTCATAGAATAAGCTCCTTTCCGTTAGAGCTATATCCTACCTTTAAACACCTGATTTGTTAATAGGGAGCAGTATACTTTTCTTTTGGCAAAATTGGCCCTGAGCAAGGCCCCGAAGGGGCCGCGTCGAAGGGCCAGAAGGACAGATATGTGGTACGCCTACATTCTCCAGTGTGCCGATGGGTTACTTTACACCGGCAGCACCACAGATATAGATCGACGAGTAAAAGAGCATAATGCCAAAAAAGGCGGCGGATGTACCAGAGGCCGCCTTCCTGTAAAGCTGGTCCATAAAGAACCTTACCCAAATCGATCAGAAGCGCAGAAGCGTGAAGCCCAGATCAAAGGCTGGTCCTGCCAGAAGAAGTTAGCCTTAATATCAAAGAATAAAACAAAACTTAAGCAATTAGCCAAATCTCGGGACTGAGTCTATCTCCTTATCTCTGATATGCCCACTATTTAATCAATCGCATTTAATCGCTATATCGTCGGGATACATCAAGAATTAAGGACTATTTTTCTGGTAATGAGCAGCGATCAAATGGAAATTTTGAAATTACTGGAAAGCGTTATCTCTCTTTATCTCTGACGTATGGGGAAGAGTCGGGGATCAGAATTTAAACTTATGTTGAGAGCTTTCTTTTTTAATAATATCTCGAATGGTCTTGACAAAATTTATTGCGCAGGTAAGCGCATTTTTCGCTTCCGTTTCTGAGATAGAGATACTGACCTCATATGTGAATATATTGCGTTTTCTTCTCATTTTATCAAAATGCTGCACAAGAGTCTTGTATTTGTCACCAAGAACGACCGAAGCGAAATCAACAACTGTTTTATGTTGATAGCCATCAGACGGACGATATCCTTTACATAGCATGAGGGCTCTGCCCGCATGGAGCATAGCTGTATAGGCGATTGTAAAGGCAATCCCTTCATCGATCTTCATATTGGCTTCAGCAGCTTTAATCTCTTTATGTGAACGGCTGATTATTTTCTCTATCGCTCCAAGATTCCTTTTCTGCTCCTTAATAAGACCCCGTTTTGTATAGTCTTCTATAAAATTATCAAAGGTCATTCTTGCCTCCTATCAGGAATATTTTTTTGCTTTCCAGCACATCTTCCATAAAGGAATCTTTGAGCTTTTTCTTTTTTTTAATATCATTTTTTGAATAGATGTTGTAATTGATCTCTCTCTTTAGTTTTTTTTCAAGTGTATTGATTTTTTCGATAAGCTTGCCTTCATCAGGATTGCCAATTATAAAAAGGTCAATATCACTTTTCGCATTATCCACATTCTTGGCATATGAGCCATAAATGAATGCTGCCTCGATGTCTTTAAGGGGAAGAAGAGATTGCGAAAGGGCTCCTTGTACCCCTATAGTTTTAAATACAATGTTCTTGAGCTCATCGTAAAGAGGATATTGCTTGTTGAGCGAATAATATAATAAATTGCCCTTTCTTGCGGAGTCAAAAATTCCTTCTTTTTCCAGAGTCATTAGCTCTTTGCGTAAAATAGACACAGGCGTATCCAGTCCCCGTTCAAGCTCGCGAAGATAAAAGCTTTTTTCCGGATTCGTAAAATACAAGCGGAACAGCGCTCGCCTTGCCTTAGATTTAAAAATTTTTGTTATATCCATATCTGTAACCTTTTTATATTACAATTGTAACCTATTTATATTACAATGTCAAGTGGATAGCGTAATTTTTTGGCGTTTGGCGATTAAATGATAATATGCTATTGATCTGAGCTATCTTTGATAAAGAGAGATAAATTTGACATTCAATAGTGGGCCGGCGCCTTTTTTCTCTCAATAGAGATATAAATTGGTTAACTACAGTGAAGTTTAAGGAAGTACAAGGAAGTCACAGTTCGAGTCCTTTCCTGGGAGCCACTGATTTCTCGACGGAGATACCGCATTCCATTCCCGGGTAGTAAAGGAATGCTTTGCCGCATGCATACATTCCTCGGCTCGCTTAAGATAGTTACCATATAATGATTTTGCAACACCGCTAGTTTTTAGTTTAGTAGTCATAGTTTATCCTTTCATTTCTGGAAAGATTTGAATACCGTTTTCAATTTCAGAAATAATTTTCAATTTTTTTCTTTGTTTTACTTCTTGTTCCGTTAAAACATAAGATGCTAATCTATTTCCATATACTTCAAGGCAAACATTTGATAATTTTTCTATGGAAGGTTCAAGGGCATTCTTATCCCGTTTATTTCTAACTAAGATAAAAAGGTCAATATCGCTATTTACTTTTTCCAACCCTTTTATCACAGAACCAAACAGAACCACTTTTTTAATTAAAAATTTGGCCAAATTTTTTAAAATGGTTTCTTTCAAGTCCTCTAAAGGCGGCCTAACAAGTGAGGTGCCCTTAATTAGTGTGGATAGCATTTTAAAAGCATAACTTTTTCGATTCACTCTCCACAGATGAGCCTTTCCGACAGTAACGAAATCTACAAAATTTATATCAGCGAGCTCTTGCATAATTCTATTTATACTCATATGAGATACTTTTAAAACAGAGGCTATTTCTCTCTCACTCATAGAAGCTGTATGAGATATCAGAAAGCTTATGATTTTCACTCTTGTTTTCGAACTCAATATGTCTAATAGCGATACGTGAAATTTCATACCCACCTCCTTGTAACATATATAAAAAATGTGTCAAGAGTTTTCGCATATTTTTTTGCATGTTTCTGGTCAAAGACCACACTGTTTAAGGGGAATCAGGCACATAAAGGGCGCTGCTGAAGACAGCGAAGCTGGCTCTCACCACAAATGGCTTGAAGATAGAGGCCCTGAGAGCGTGCTTATGGGCTACATAGATGACGCAACAGGTAATTGTTTTGGCCTATTCTATGAATATGCAGGTCTTATGCCTGCTATGGACAGCTTTAGGCGATATATCGAAAAATACGGTATACCCCAGAGCGTATATCTCGATAAACACTCTACCTATAAATCGACTAAAAAATCCACAATAGAAGATGAGCTAAACAACCAAAAGTCTCTGACCCAGTTCGCAAGAGCACTCTCAGGGCTGGGTGTAGACATAATATATGCTGGCTCGGCACAGGCCAAAGGCAGGGTAGAGCGGTCATTCAGAACCCATCAGGATAGGCTCATAAAGGAGATGGGGCTTAAGAATATAGCCGCCATAAAAGAGGCCAACAAATTCGCAAGATCCTACTACTTTCCAAAGCATAACCGAAAATTCGCGGTAATGGCCAAAGATAGAGCCAATCTACGCACCCCCCTGCCGAAAGGCCTTGATTTAGACAGGATATTCTGCATAAAGAATAAAGCTACCCTCAGGAAAGACTTCATAGTGCAGTACAACAGCAGATTCTACCAGATACTGGATACCATAAGAACGGACAAGGTAGTGATAGAAGAGCGCCTTAATGGGAAGGTTCATATTTACCACAAAGACAGAGAACTTAAGTTTAAGCTCATTGATAAAAGGCCTCAAAAGCCCAAAGAGCCGGCTAAGCCAAGATACAGCTTTGGAGGAAAAAGGTTCGTTCCCCCAAAGGATCACCCCTACCGGCTCTTTAAGAGCTTTAGAGTGAGGAAGGCCTCATGAGTTATCCACAATCCACAGCTGTTAATAAAGAAAGAAAAAGTAGCAAAAAGAAAGAAAAGCTACTGCTAACTGAATGTTACATTTCTATTTTGTTAAGAATGTTACATTTTTAAGAGAGCACTGAAAAATTATGAAATCAGGCAGTGCTCTCTGATTACAGAGATTAAATTAGATTGCACAGATTAAAGTCTCGACGAGAACAATCTCTGTAATCTTTTATAATCTCCGTAATCAGAGGTTGCTGGTGTGATTTTACTAATATTTCAGCAACCTCTTTAATTTGGCTTGACACCCCCTCTTTTTTTGTTGATATCTATAACCCCTTATGATAATATATAACCTATATTTATATTAAATAAGGAGGAAATTTAGGTTGAATTGGTCAAAACTCACGGATTCCATATTCAATGGGGATATATTTGGCACGCCTGTATTAGTCAAAGAGGCCATAGCCGAAGGCATAGCCCCAAAAGATATATTGGAAAAGGGCCTTATTGCGGGCATGTCCGCAGTGGGCAAGAAATTTAAGATAAATGAGATATTTGTGCCGGAGGTCCTTATTGCTGCCAAGGCCATGCAGGCAGGGCTGACTGTGCTTGAGCCCCTCCTGGCAGAGAGTGGGGTAAAACCAGTGGCAAAGGTGGTAATCGGGACCGTAAAAGGCGACCTGCATGATATAGGCAAGAACCTGGTGGCGATGATGTTTAGAGGCACGGGTTTTTCAGTCCTGGACCTTGGCATAGATGTCCCGCCGGAAAGATTTATTAAGAGCGCAGAGGCTGAGAATGCCCCCATCATAGCGATATCATCACTCCTGACCACCTCCATGCCCTCTATGAAGGATACGGTAGAGCTATTAAAGAAGAAAGGCTCAGCCGCCAGGATAAAGATCATAATAGGAGGGGCTCCGGTTACCCAGGAATACGCTGATGAGATTAAGGCCGACGGATATGCCCCGGATGCCTCTTCTGCGGTTGACAAAGTAAAAGAGCTCTTAGGAATTCGCTAACCAACTATGAAAACACCACCAGGGACTGTCCCTATATCGCTAAACTTTGAACAAGAAAAGGGACTGTCCCTGTAAAAAGTAGGTAATTACCACCACCGGTATGAATACACCACCAACTATTTAATATTATATGTCTATATTTGGTAAAAGACCAAAATATGATAAGGTTACTCCCAAGACAAGAAGGAAAGAAATTCCGGATGGCCTCTGGACTAAATGCGGTGACTGCGGTGAGGTCATATTTAATAAGGCCCTGGAAGAGAACCTGATGGTCTGCCCAAAATGCAGCTTTCACTTTATATTGGGAGCGTATAAGCGCGTAGAGATTACCCTGGATCCGGGCACATTCGAAGAGATCGATCAGGGCTTGACCAGCGTAGACCCTCTGGAGTTTCAGGGGCCAAAGACATATAAAGAGAAGCTTAAATTAGACGAGGAGGCAACGGGCTTAAAAGAGGCCGCTATATATGGCAGAGGGAAGATTGAGGGAAAGAGCGTTATATTTTCGGTGACCGATTCCAGATTTATAATGGGCTCTATGGGTTCGGTAGTCGGTGAGAAGATTACCCGGGCCACAGAGCTTGCCCAGCAGGAGAATAAGCCCCTAATAATCGTATCTGGTTCTGGAGGCGGAGCAAGGATGTATGAGGGGATGCTTTCTCTTATGCAGATGGCCAAGACCTCAGCGGCATTGGCCCGTTTTCATCAATCAGGGGGCTTGTTTATCTCGGTGCTGACCAATCCTACAATGGCCGGAGTCCTGGCCAGCTTTGCCTCTTTAGGCGATGTAATAGTGGCTGAGCCAAAGGCCTTAATCGGTTTTACCGGTCCGCGGGTTATAGAACAGACCATCCGCCAGAAGCTGCCGGAAGATTTTCAGAAATCAGAGTTTCTCCTGGAGCACGGCCTTATAGATATGATTGTAAATAGAAAGAATATGAAAGAGACCCTTTCGAAGCTAGTAGACTATTTGCATAAGTAGGGCCTAGGGCGCAAGGGCAAGGCTGTATGCCTACACCGTTCCACAGAATCTACCCAAATATTCCAGGGGAATGTCTGGTATCTGCTTCCTGCTTCTTTGACACATGGCTCGTAGACCGACTAAAACGCCGTTCCGCCGCCAGAGGTATCTCCACAGGCGTAAGTTCCCGGAGAACTTCCGGTACCGTGAAACTATATTCTTTTATGGATATAATATGCCACGCTTGGGTAAATTTGTCAATACATT
>JADHWT010000039.1 GCA_016783345.1 Candidatus Omnitrophota bacterium
TCTTTAAAGACCTTTGTGTGTGTGCCCATCTTCTTTATTCCATATTATTATAATAAGGGAATAAAACAAAGGGAATTGATTGTGTAGATAATGGGTATATAAAATACCCGTTGGACAGGAAGTCTAACTATACCTTAAAGTGTATGCAGGAAAGAGGTGAGATTAATATCCTTATTGGATATCCCTACCTTGTGCCGGATATTTCTGCGGTGTTTTTCTACGGTCTGGTAGGAGATATTTAAAAGCTCGGAAATCTCTTTGCTTGTAAGGCCCGCTTTTACCATACTGCAGATTTCAATTTCTCTGGAGGTTAGTTTAACGCTTTTTTCCGTTATCTTACGGCCGAATGAAGAGGTTAATTCTTCCAAATGATACTGGAGTAAATCAACATATTTACGCGTGACCTTTTTTATTTTAAGCTTTGCCAGGATTGGAAGCAATAATTCATTTACATTGGCCGCTATATCATCCTTTATCTTTCTTTTTTCTACTTCAATCTGCTGTATGATTTCACTAAGGGCTATATTCTTTAGCACTAAAGCTTTTTTTTGTTCTCGTAACTTTACCCCCGACTCTTTCAGCATCTCTTCATCCCGCTTATGCTCGGTAATGTCGCTCCATATACTCTGGATATAGTTTCTCCCAGCAATGGGAATGGCCCTGCTCCTTACCAGGATGTTCTTTATCTCGCCGCTCTTTGTCCTGTGTTTTGTCTCAAAGGTATCGGACCCTTTCCTGACAATCTTTTCAATGTGCTTTGCAACTTGCTCAGGAGATTCAATAGCCTCAAAGTCGGGGAGCTTGAGTTTCTGGAATTCCTTACGGGTATAGCCGAGATTCTCGTGTGCTCTGTCGTTAAATTCCACCAGCGCTCCGGTCTCTACATCAATGAGCACAATCGAATCTGCTGCCTGCTCGAAGAGGGCGCGGTATCGGGCCTCGCTCTCCTGCAATCCCCTGTCTGACTGCCTGCGGGCAGGTGTTTTTCTGATTATTTTTTCTCCGTAAAGGCTTTAAAGATATCTATTGGTATTGGAAAGAGCGTCGTCGTATTGTTCTCGCTTCCAATCTCTACTAACGTCTGGAGATATCTTAATTGCAGGGACATCGGCGTTTCCTGCATCATCTTAGCTGCTGCGCATATTTTTTCTGCTGCCTGAAATTCGCCTTCAGCAGCTATTATCTTCGCCCTTCTCTCTCTTTCAGCTTCGGCCTGTCTTGCCATAGCACGTCGAAGGTCATCAGACAAATCCACATGCTTAACCTCTACATTGGAGACCTTTATACCCCAGGGATCTGTTTGTCTATCTAATATAGTCTGCAAGCTACTGTTAATTTTCTCTCTCTGGCTCAACAGGTCATCCAGTTCCATTTCACCTATTACACTCCGGAGAGTTGTCTGCGCCATCTGAGATGTTGCAAATTGAAAATTCTCCACCTCTACAATTGCCTTTATCGGATCCATTACCCTGAAATAAGCTACTGCATTGACCTTGGCAGATACATTATCTTTTGTAATGATATCCTGCGAAGGGACATCTAATGTCACAAGCCGTAAACTTACTATCTTGGCCTGATCAATAGGCCTCAGGACGAAGATTATTCCTGGGCCCTTGGGTTTACCTAACACACGGCCCAATCTAAAGATGACAGCCCTCTCGTACTCTCTTAATATTCTTACGCAGCTTAGAATATAGAAAACCACTATCGCTATTAAAATTCCCGTTCCATGCATAACTATCCCCTTTCTCTTTTTTTGACCTCGAGCACCATTCCATCAACCTTTACCACCTCGATCTTTTCTCCTTCCTTTACCTCCTCCTTTGACAGAGCATCCCATATCTCCCCGTGGATAAATACCTTTCCATCTTTATCCCGGGAGATGAGAGTCTGCGCGTGTCCTATCTCGCCTATTAATCCCTCCTTACCGCTGACAACCTTCCTTTTATGTGAAACAACAACAGCCCTCACAAGGACAATCGTTATGCCTGCCGTTGCCAATGTGAAAGATATAATTAGATTTAAAGAGACCCTCATTATCTGGTCAGACGATTCAAACAAGAGTAGGGACCCTAAAATCATAGACACCAATCCCCCCAGTGTCAAGAGCCCAAAGCCGGGCACCTTAACCTCTGCCACAAATAAAATCATTCCCAGAATAATCAGCGCCAGTCCCGCATAGTTCGTCGGTAATATCTGCATGCTGAAAAATGCCAGTATTATGCAGATAACCCCTGCTATCCCGGGGACACCTATCCCGGGATGGGTTATTTCATAAAGGAGCCCGTAAAATCCTAAAATCATTAATATATAAGCAATGTTGGGATTAGCCAGGATATCTAAAAAACGCTGTCTGACATCCATGTCTATATATTTTAATGCCGCATTCTTTGTATTTAACACCTTTATCTTATCGCCGATTTTTACTTCTCTTCCGTCTAATTTGTTTAAGAGTTCCCTTTCATCCTTTGCAATTATTTCAATGACATTATTTTTAAGCGCTTCTTCCTCTGTAATAGAGGCGCTTTCGGTTACGGACTTCTCTGCCCACTCTATATTTCGATTCCTTTCTTGAGCCAGCGCTTTTATAAACGCAACAGTGTCATGCAAAATTTTATCACCCATTATATTGGGGGCTTCTGGTTTCTTGGGCTTTGGCTTTTCCAGTTTCGGCTCTTCGGGTTCCGGCTTTTCCGGTTTATTTGAGAAGGAATCTTTTAACTCCCTTATTGCCTCTCCGATAGATTTATCTTTATCCTTGCCTCCCATGGCTACCGGATGGGCTGCCCCTATATTCGTAGACGGCGCCATAGCCGCAATATGGCTTGCGTAAGTAATAAAAACTCCGGCTGAGCCTGCCCTGGAACCGCTCGGATAAATATATACGACAACAGGAATTTTTGCGGACATGATTTTTTTAACAATAGACCGCGTAGAGGTAAGGAGCCCGCCGGGTGTATCTAATTCCAGTATAAGGCACTCTGCATTATCCTGGTAGGCATTATCTATTGCATCAATAATGTAGCCGGCTGTAATGGGATTTATAGTAGCGTCGTTTATCTTTATTATATGAACGGTTTCAGCGCAAATATCTGCCGGTGATATAAAAAGCAAAGCGCTTACGCATACAAAAATTAATAAAATTTTAGAATACATATTTCTATCGCTTTAATATCTCTTTTACGAGATGCCCCATCAGGTCAAACCCCTTCTCATATCCTGGGAATGAATGGGCCTCTAAAACATAAACTTTCTTAAAATCTTTCGACAGGAGAATATCCACTCCGGTATAATTGAGGTTCAGTTCTCGGGCAACTTGCCTGGCCAGAGACTTAACCCTTTTTATTTTATCCTGAGATACATGCTTTGCAAAGTCTTTTTTTTTCTCAATCCGGCCTCCCTGCGACCAATTGGTAATGGGTGATAGAGCCGCTATAGACCTGATATAATAATAAACAACTTTCCCGTAAATACAATATACCCTGAAATCAAATCTCCTCCCGTTAACTATCGACGGGGTAATTCCCTCCTCGCAAATACACCCCCTGGAAAGCAGTATCTTTAAAAATCTATTTCTATCCCTGTCTTTGATTTTAGAAAACCGCCAGTTATAATCATAAGGCCGGCTCTTTATCTTACCATTTCTAAATAAAAAGTTGGTAATCATTAAATCTTTATTCACGTAGGTAACCCCTTTACCAAAGGCCCCAAATCTCGGTTTTATATAGAGCGATGCCCCATTCGCAAGAAGGGGCTCGATATCCCCGGGATGCTTCGCAATAAAGGTTTTAGGGGTGGGGATACCCTTCTTTCGGAATAATTCTTTAGATTCTTTTTTATCTCTCTCTACAACGGAGCTTTTCGGAGGATTAACATATTGAATTTTTTTATCCCGGTATTTTTTATTGATTATTTTCTCTACCTTTTCAAAAAATTTTTTATATTCCAGACCGAACTTTTTGTCGCCGTAGATCCTTGAGTCTTTTTTATACACCTCTATGTTTTTATTCCAATATTTATAAGGAAAGAACAGCGCGATATTCAAAACCGGGCTTGAAATCTCAGGGAGGTTATTGCTGAGCACATCTTTATAATTAATTACATATACCTCTATCTTCTTACTTAATCCCTCAATATGTTTAACGAATAAATTGAAAGAAGGGGCAGACTTACGGCGATTGATTTTACTGTCACCGATAACAAGAAGCGGGTTTTTAGATTGCATTGATAGCGGCGTCCTGGATATATCCTGGGAGTTTTTCAAAAGGGGTAGCGGCAATCTTAAGCAAAACAGGCAGGACCTGCCTCGAATATATCCCGGCGCTGGAGACAGGCGCCAGACCTGGATAGCCAACTATACTGATATGTCTTATCCCGCAAACTTCATACACAGGTTTATCCAGAAATGTGGGGTGACAGGTCTCGATGGGGCCGGGGTGATCCACTGAGAGGTCCAGGATTATCGCGCCTTTATTTAACAGGGAAAGCATGTCTTTGGTAATAAGATATTCTTTTTTTTGCCTTTTCTCTTCGGGCCAGTGGAGGCCATTGACGACTATATCTTTATTCCTTATAAAATGTTTTATTTGAGGATATTCGTGTCTCAGTAAAATCTTGACGTCAGCGCCTAAATTAAAGGCTACTTTCATGGCGCCGGAAGCAATGGCGCCATAACCTAACACTAAGACATTAGACTCCACGGGGATTTTATCAGCAAGATGGAATGTCATAATCATGCCCTGCTCGCCGGCCATCTCCGTGCAGTGGACAAGCCGTTCGCTTGCTCCGTTTCTAATCATCTCCATAGCAACAGCCTTGCATTTTTGTTTTTTTAAGGCCGCTACGCGCTTTGGATTTTGCTGTGGGTGAAGCATGCAAAACAGCAGATTATTTCCGAGTAAATTAAATTCCTGAGGTAAAGGCGGTCTTAACTTTACTACAAGGTCCTTCGCAAAAATCTCTTTCCGGTCAGAAACTATCTTTGCCCCTGCGCGTTGATATTCATCGTCACTTATGTGTATCCTTTCACCCAGACCCTTCTCGACAAACACCTCGTGACCGGCCACTGCCAGTCTTTTTACATCGCAGGGCAAAAGGATCACCCTCTTCTCTAATCCTTTATCGCGTATTTCCTTGGCTATTCCTATTTTCATTAATCTAATTATATCAAATTAATGGAAAATGTTAAAGGAAAATATAAAGGAAATATTGCTAATAGACTCAAATATGATATAATAAAAATAATGACATTCCCTCATTTCAATCTATTATTCCTTTTAGGATTGGCCCTGGTCGGAGGGACTATAGGGGGACGTCTATTTCAAAGGATACGCATCCCCCAGGTTGTAGGATACATTATTATAGGGATTGTAATCGGTGAATCCGGCCTGAAATTTGTCGATACTGATACCATCCGGATACTGCAACCCTTCAACTATTTCGCCTTAGGCCTGATCGGCTTTATGATCGGGGGAGAATTAAAAAAGGAGATCTTCACTAAATACGGAAAACAATTTCTAAATATATTGCTATTTGAAGGGGTTGGAGCATTTTTAGTGGTTTCCTGCCTGATTGGCGTCCTGGGAGGATTTCTCCTGGGAGACTGGACGGTCTCATGGGCACTGGGATTGCTTTTAGGCGCAATAGGTTCAGCAACAGCCCCTGCAGCTACAACTGAGGTCCTTAGAGAGTACAGAACCAGAGGGCCTTTGACCAGAACTGTTTTAGCTATTGTGGCCATGGATGATGCGCTGGCGCTCCTGCTCTTTGCAATTGCCTCCAGCATCGCTGCAAAGATACTTGGCAATGGAGACGCAGGCATATTAAAAACAATCCTTCACCCTCTATATAAAATTATCGGAGCTATAGGTATAGGGGTATTCGCAGGGTTTATTCTAAGTCACATTATCAGGATCTATGCCGAAGAAGAAAGGAGACTGCCTTTTTCTATTGGCGCGGTTTTGCTTGTTACAGGGCTTTCTTTAGCATTAAAGGTAGATATGATATTAGCTGCTATGACATTGGGCGCAATTGTTGTTAATTATAATCCGCGTAGAAGCAAAGAAATATTTAAAATGGTTGAGGGGTTTACCCCTCCTATTTTTGTGTTATTCTTTGTCCTTATCGGAGCGAAATTAAATCTTGGCAATGTTAAACTGCCTGTATTATTACTGGCCAGTGTCTATCTAATTGGAAGGCCGCTGGGAAAGACAATTGGCGCAAATCTTGGAGCCCGCATTTCCAACGCGCCGGAATCAGTGCGGAAATATATCCCTCTCTGTCTTCTAAGTCAGGCAGGCGTTGCTATTGGTCTATCCATTTTAGCCACCCATTACTTTCCGGGTATGATTGGCAACACAATAGTTATTATTGTAGCCATTGCCGTACTTATTCTGGAATTAATAGGCCCCACATTTATCAAGATTGCAGTTACAAAAGCCGGCGAAGTCGGATTAAATATTACAGAGGAAGACTTTATTCATAAAAGCAAGGCCAGTGACGTAATGGACACGGATTTTCCGTTTATACATAAAGATATGGCATTACCTGAAATCCTGAAAATCTTTAGTGACAGCACCCACTTATATTATCCGGTAATAGATGAGGAGAAAAAACTGGTCGGGGTGATAACTGTCGATAACATCAAAAATACATTTATGGAAGAGAGTCTCAGCCAGCTTCTTCTGGCATACGACCTGATAGAGCCGGCTATAGCTACAACCACGCCGGAGACGCCCCTCGATCAAGTAAAAGAACTTTTAAACATGCACAATCTGGAATATCTGTGCGTGGTTGATAAAGGGAATAAGGTTGTAGGGTTTATAGAAAGAAGGGACCTCGACAGGCTTATCTCAACAAAACTGATAGAGCTGCAAAAACAGGCCGATTCGTTGGACGAATCCCGTTAGATAACGTGATGCCTGAAACCCAGGCTATAAAAACCACATAAGAAAAGCAGCTAAGACAACTACCCCGATAAATATGGCAATGTTCCTGCCTTTAAAATATTTAAACGAGCTCAAAAACCCTGCTGGTTGATTTAGTTTATCTCCGCAAAAGAGACACCTGAGCGCCTCATCGTCAGAAATCAGGTTTTTACAGTGCGGGCATGTCTGCATGGAAATTTTATTTTTCTACTTCTTCGACAGCGAGATTTTCAGAGACGAATTCTCTGAGTTTGGCTTCTACTGAACTCTTGAGGGTGACCCCTGAGCTGGGGCATCCGGCGCAGGTCCCGCGGAAGGCAATGAGGACCCTGTCCCCGATAATATCAATAAGCTCTATATCTCCTCCGTCAGCCTGTAAGGCCGGTCTAATCTCTCTTTCAATAGTCTCTTTGATAAGCCCTATCTTCCGGATATTTGTAAGTTTCCCGACAAAAGGTTTCTTATGTAGTTGGGAGGAGATAATATCTTTTATCTCGGGATGGCAGCTCTTGCACCCTCCGCCGGCCTTGGTATAATTTGTTACCTCCGAAACTGTCGTAAGTCTATTTTCCCTGACAACCCGCGCAATCTTCTTATCAGTAACACCGAAACACTTGCAGATAATCTTACCTTCGTTTGCCGGAGCAATAACCTTACCGCCGCGATAGTTTGCTATAGCAGCTTCAAGGGCATCGCGTCCCATGACTGAACAGTGCATCTTTTCTTCCGGCAGGCCATCGAGGTAGCGGGCAATATCTTCATTAGTAATTTTGGATGCCTCATCAATTGTCTTACCTTTAATCATCTCTGTAAGTGCGCTGGCTGAGGCAATAGCGCTGCCGCAGCCAAAGGTCTTAAATCTTGCATCCACGATGCGGGAGGTGGGTTTATCAATCTTTAATGTGAGTTTCAGGGCATCTCCGCAGGCGATATTACCTACCTCACCTACGGCGTCAGGGTCTTTTACCTCCCCGACATTACGTGGATGGGAAAAATGGTCCTTGACCTTTTCTGAATACTCCCACATGAATATTGAAGATTATTTTTTTAGCCAGGGCATCATCCCGCGGAGTTTTTTCCCGACTATCTCAATGAGATGATTGGCATCGCGGTTGCGCAGGGCGTTGAAGACAGGTTTATTAGTCTGAGTCTCCAGGATCCATTCTTTAGCAAAGCTGCCGTCCCGGATCTCTCCCAAAATCTTTTTCATTTCCTTGCGGGTCCTCTCGTCAATGATCCGGCGGCCGCGGGTGAGGTCTCCATATTCAGCAGTGTCGCTTACGCGCTCGCGCATTCCGGTTATACCTGTCTTGTAGATCATATCTGTAATGAGCTTGAGCTCATGAAGGCATTCAAAATAGGCGATCTCCGGCTGATAACCTGCTGTGACGAGTGTCTCAAAACCAGCCCTGATAAGTTCACTCACACCTCCGCAGAGGACAACCTGTTCGCCAAATAAATCTGTCTCTGTCTCCTCGGCAAATGTAGTCTCTATCACTCCTGCCCTGGCTCCGCCAATACCCCATGCATAGGCAAGACCCAGTTCCCTGGCCTTGCCGGTATACTCCTGATACACTGCCAGGAGACATGGAACTCCGGCGCCACTCTGATACATCTCGCGCACCAGACTCCCCGGTCCTTTTGGGGCAACCATAAAGACGTCAATAGTTGCCGGCGGGACAATCTGGCCGTAATGGATATTAAAACCATGCGAAAATACAAGGGCCTTTCCCTCGCTCAAATGGGGCGCAATGGATTCTTTATAGACCATTGCCTGGACATGGTCCTGGGTAAGGATCTGAATAATATCTCCAGCCTTTGCCGCATCCTTTGCATTTACAGGCTTAAAACCGTCGGCGACGGCCTTTTCCCAGTTAGGGCTTCCCTCTACATCACTGACAATTACCTCTACCTTGCTGTCCCTTAAGTTCTGGGCCTGGGCATGCCCCTGGATTCCGTATCCGATAATAGCTACCTTTTTCCCTTTTAGAATATCCGGATTTGTATCGCGTTCATAATATATTTTGGTCATGTGAATATCTCCTCTTTCCTATTTTACCCTGGAGATGGCGATGCGGCCTGTCCGCACCATTTCTTTTATACCATATCCCTTTAAAAGATCCAGAACTGCCTTAATCTTATGGGCATTTCCGGTTATCTCTATTGTAACAGTTGCCGGCTTTACATCTATAATCTTGGCCTGGAATATATCTACAATCTCGAGGATCTGAGAACGGGTTGATTGAGGGGCATGGACTTTAATAAGGATAAGTTCTCTGTCAAGAAAATCCTCTCCGGTTAAATCAACGACCTTGATAGTATCTATCAATTTATTCAACTGTTTGTTTACCTGCTCCAGGATCTTTTCATCTCCCTGAACTACAATGGTCATCCGCGAGACACCCGGGTCCTCTGTCTCCCCGACAGCGAGACTGTCGATATTAAAACCGCGGCTGGAGAATAGACCTGCAACACGGGCCAGGACTCCGAAACGGTTCTCTACAAGGACTGATATAGTGTGTTTCATAAAAGGCCCCCTACCATATCGTTCAGAGCCTTACCGGCAGGGACCATCGGAAAGACATTTTCCTCGGGCTCAACCTTAAAATCAATAAACACCGGATGGGGAGTCTTGATTGCCTTTTGAATTGCAGGGGCGACTTCCTCTTTCTTTTCAACCCTTATCCCGACGGCTCCATAGGCCTCAGCTACCTTCACAAAGTCAGGGCACGGCCCAAGGATTGTGGCGGAGTAACGCTTTTTGTAAAACATCTCCTGCCATTGCCGGACCATGCCGAGACAGCCATTATTTAATATCGCAACCTTTACGGGAATCTTATTAATGACAGCTGTTGCCAGCTCCTGGATATTCATCTGGATACTGCCGTCTCCGGCAATATCAAAGACAATCTTATCCGGATTTCCAAGCTTTGCGCCAAGAGCTGCCGGAAAACCATACCCCATAGTCCCGAGACCTCCGGAGCTTAAAAAATGACGCGGAGAGTCAAATTTATAATACTGGGCTGACCAC
>JADHWT010000040.1 GCA_016783345.1 Candidatus Omnitrophota bacterium
ACGGAGGATCTTCAAAAAACATTTGCTGCATCTGCCGATAATCGTTTTTTAACTGACTTATCTGGTCATCACGCGGCACCAACCGTAAGCTGCCCGGTTTTGCTTCTTCGTAATGCGCCCAATTAGCTTTAAAAAATAAAGATTTATGCTCAGATAAATCCTTTAGTAACGATATGTTTCCCAAGGACTTTTCGTATATGGATGTATCCATCATTGCGAATAGATCATAATAATGCCGTGACATCCGCACAGGCACATTCTTTTCTGCCGGATAATGGTATATCATATGCAATATTGTCGCTTTCTCCCAAAAAGTTCTTTCCGCGGCTAAAACGCGTACAGATGCCCCGTCAATCTTCAAGCCACTGGAAACATTTGCGGCATAAGGGATAATTGTCAGGGTTTCAACCGGCCAATGGGCAGATCTGGAACCAAATTCAATTTTTACAGCGGACTTCACATAGCTTTCCATGCTGCTTGTCAAAACATGCGGAAAGGTAAACAAAACAGTTTGCTTACATGCGTCATTAGGATCTAATTCGAGTTTCCATTCTTTTTTATTGGAAAGAACCGATACTATTTCTTGTTTCAATTCAGGAAGAATGATTTTATTAACCTTAGATTGGCAAGCCAATTGTAAACTTTCAAGTCTTCTCTGATTTTCCTTATTGCTTTTTTCTTTACCCGGCTCAATGGCTTGAGCGCTTGATAAAAAATCCCTTTCTATTGAAACGTCGGCATCTTCCGAAAAGCGCCTGATGACGTTATAACATTTTGATAGCGAGGTCCCTCCCTTAAAAATCAAATGACCGCCTGTCTCAGGTAATGAAAAAAGGATTTTGAGCATCCAGCAGACCCAGAAATCCTTTTCAATAAGCTGCGGCATTACATTCAAGTCTGCCGCGGCTACTTCAAAGTACGCGCGCTTATCTTTTTCGTTCAATAATACGAATTTATCCATAGTCCTCTCATCATTATAACTGTCTAAATATTGTTCCTATCCACACAGGCGCATAACGAAGATCTCCCATGAGCTGGCGCTTGTCATCCCGGGATAATCTCTTTTTAAGCATTCCAATGATCTTATCATCCACATGGCCTTTTCCTAAATATCTCAGGGCCTGAATAACCAGGCCGCTAACGCGCCCGGAAGTTGCCATATTCTTGGGTGTTGTCCTTTTCAAAACAATCTGTTGTTTGTTAATCTGCACTGTCCTGTTGGCGCCGTCTGTCAGAAAAATAATTCTCGCAGGTACCTGCTCGGTTAAACCAAGCAAATTGGCGGCATATGCCCCGGAAGGCTGAATCTTTAAGCTATCCCTTCCAGCCAATGCTTGGGCGATACACTCATAATTCGCTGGCAACTCCCCCAGTACAGGGTGTTTCTCTGGATAATTATAGAGTCCATGTGCCAGTCGCCGAATAGTGCCAGTGCCTGCCAAACGCCCTAAAGCTTTAGCCACGGCCGTACGACTTCCAAGATCAAGAAAATGATTTGGAGTAAAGACCCAACCCCTCTTCTTTCCATAAATCCTACTAACTACTTTATTATCAATACTTTGCGTCATTTCAGCCGCCTTGTATTTGTCACAAAAAGTATATACTTTTTGTGACAAAATGTCAAGCTATTTCTTCTTTCTCTTAGCGTATATTGGCATTTACGCCTCCCCTACCACAGCCTCGGCCATCTAAAAGTGTTAACAATTTATAGATGTATTCTAAGCCCCTAAAATTAAAAGGGGAGCGGCGTATTCTTCGCTCCTCTTAATATCGAACCAAAAAGTAGTTATGCCTTCCTGCGAATTATTCTTATCCGTTCTCTTCCTTTGCTTTTTCCACCAGGGCATCCTGCAAAAGTTTACTTTGTCTATTAAAGGCCTGCCTGGGATTACGGGGATTTTTCATAAGACAGATCTCTTGGGTTAGCAGGCGGGCGATATGCAATATATAGGTATCTTTCTTTAGGGCCTCTTTTTGATAGAGGGGGTGGTCACGATTTATATAGACAATGGTGCCTTCAGTAAAACACTCCGGGCCATCAGGCCCTAAGTGATCGATACAACAACTTACCCCCTGACGTCCCAATTTTAATTTTTTGACTATGGCGGTAGGATTTAATTTCTTAACTTTGGGTAATTTTTTTCTTCTTTTCTTCTCAGGTTTCTCTTCTTTTTGCTTCTTACCGCCTTCCTCTGCCTTTTCTCTTTCTGGCTGAACATAACCTGGCTGGCCAGCCTCAGAAGTGCTGTCTGCCAGAGGCATCAAGCCTTCCGGACAGTAATCAGGATTAAGCATTAGAGCATTCCTTACCCTGTCCAGTACTTCTGTTAACGCTCTTTTGGCACGCCGGTTTTCTTTGTAATCTGACAACTCGGCCAGGATAGGCCTAATCCTCTCCACAACCAATTGCATCACCTCAAGAAATTTCTGATATTGTGCCGTATCTTTTATGAAACCGGTTCTATCGGTTGTTATCGGCAGAAAATCTGCATGGACCTCACCCCGTATACGGGCAATATTCTTGACCCAATGTTCCATTCCAAAAAAATCTTTTGCGACGGTAACCTGTTTAACCTTACATTCTATACCGGCCTCTGATATATCCTGGTCCAGCGAGGAACTGATTATAATCTCGCCATGAACTATGCCATATTCAGTCCCCTCCAAAAAAGGTATTTTGTGACCAGGAATAAATCTAGCGGTTACTTTATGGCTATTAAGATAGACTGAAAAATTAGGGGCTTTAATGGGAACGGCTTCTATAATGCGTTTTTCTACATCAGCAATGTTAAATTTTTTTGTAAGGCCCTTGAGTGTAACTTTAGTGCCATCCTCAAGATGGCCATCCATCTCCTCAATTTCAAGCGGGATATGCCACTTATCCCTGGATTTATTCCATTCTTCCTTATCAAAAACAACTTTGGCCTGAAAGCCATCTTTTTTTGTCCACAATTCAAAACATGAACAGGCTGAAAGCGAAGCAAATTTACCAATTCCAAACTCCCCTATCCTATCCCTTTCGAATTTTGGCGATTTCGGATTGTCTCTTTTTAGGGTAGAACCTATGTTGAAATACTGTTTTAGGCCCTCAAGATCCATGCCCATACCATTGTCTTCAACCACAATTTGGCCGCTGGTTATCGTTACCTTTACTTCGGCAGCATCGGCGTCATATGCATTATTAATGAGCTCTCTCACAAGTTCTATTGATTCACCGTATAGCCGCTCGCCTATAGTAACGATGTGGCTTTTATCTATGGTCACTTCTAATGTTTTGGCTTGATTATCCATCCCTGATGCTAATCCTTATCTCTTCGTCCTTTTTCGTAACTATATACTTTACCTGGAGATATATTTAATGAAATCCACCACTCTGCAGCTATAGGCCCATTCATTGTCATACCAGGATAGGATCTTTACCATATCGCCGATGCAGAAGGTCTGCTCAGCGTCTACTATTGAAGAGAGCGGGTTCTTTCTATAATCTATTGAAACCAGCGGCTCATCGCTTACGCCAAGGATCCCTTTTAGCTTGCCATCCGCGGCGTCTCTTAATGCCTTGTTTACCTCCTCCTTGGAGGCCTCCTTCTCAGTCTGCAGAACCACATCCACAATTGAGACAGTGGGGGTGGGAACGCGTATAGACAGGCCATCCAGCTTACCTTTTAATTCCGGTAAGACCAGGCCCACCGCTTTAGCTGCTCCGGTAGTGGTCGGTATCATAGAGAGCGCCGCTGCCCGGGACCGCCGCAGGTCTTTATGAGGCAGGTCTAATATGCGCTGGTCATTGGTATATGAGTGGATGGTAGTCATCAGGCCCTTTTTTACACCGAAGGCGTCTTTTATGACTTTTACCACAGGGGCGATGCAGTTGGTGGTACAAGAGGCGTTGGAGATAATATTATCGTTAGCAGAGTCGTATTTCTCTTCATTTACTCCAAGCACAAATGTGGGAATACTGCCTTTGGCCGGTGCTGATATGATAACCTTCTTTGCTCCCGCGGTCAAATGAGCCCCTGCCTTCTCCGCATCGCGGAAAATACCGGTCGACTCAACCACTATCTCCGCTCCTAACTTGCCCCAGGGCAGCTTGGAGGGGTCTCTCTCTGAAAGGACCTGTATCTTTTTTCCATCGACTATGATGGCATTCTCCCCCGCCTTTACCTCATTCGGAAGTATGCCAAAGTTTGAATCGTATTTTAGAAGGTGAGCCAGGGTGGATGCATCAGTGATATCATTAACCGCTACAACATCGATATCCTTAGCCTCCCGCTCCAATATTGATCTGAATACCAGACGTCCGATCCTGCCAAAACCGTTAATTCCTACTTTTATTGCCATCTTCTTCCTCCTTGTTGTTGCGCCTAACCTATAGTGAAGAGCGAATAGTTTCTTTTACTATACGCTATCCGCTATCCGCTAAACGCTAAATTTTAGCTTCTTTTAAATATCTGCTGGCTGTTTCCGGTGAGGTGGGATTAATATAAAATCCTGTTCCCCATTCAAAACCCGCTATTTTGCTTAGCTTTGGCATAAGCTCAACATGCCAGTGGTAATATTCCTTTGCGTCTCCGTTTCCGTTAAGGGGAGTGGTATGTATAATAAAATTATAAGGAGGATCTTTTAAGGCCGCCTTCATCCTCATCAGCACCTCTTTCAGTATCCGGGCAAAGCTGTCTATTTCTTCTTCGGTAATATCGGTAAAATATGCCTTATGGGCCCTGGGGACTATCGATATCTCAAACGGTGAACGCGAGGCATACGGACAGAATGCCACAAAGTCCTTGTTTTCTGAAATCTCCCGATGGCGATAGTCTATCTCCTGCCCGACGATATCGCAAAAGACGCACCGTTCTTTATAATCGAAATAGCGGTGGGCGCACTCCAGTTCTTCGGTAACCCGCCGGGGGACAATAGGCAAGGATATAAGCTGGGTGTGGCTGTGCTCCAGAGAGGCCCCTGCCGCCAGGCCATAATTCTTAAAGATCAGCACATACTTGAACCGCTCGTCTTTACCTAGCTCCAGGCTTCTTCTCTTATAGACCTCAATTACTTTCTTGATCTGCCCGATACTCAAGTCAGCAAGCTGTTTATTGTGGTCTATATCTTCTACAATGACTTCATGCTTTCCAACGCCGTTCATCATATCAAACATGCCTACCCCAGCCCTATTAAGCTCCGGTTCATTCTTTAGCGCCGGATATTTGTTAGGGACTGTCCTGGTCTCCCAGCCTGGGGTATCAGGGGCGGTACCTGTTGGGCGGTCCGCATCCACTTCCGGAGGAGTCAGCTTTTCACTGCCCAGACAGAACGGGCAGGTACCTCCTTTAATGATAGGGCTCTCTATCTCATAACCATCAGGGCCGAGGTCTTTTTCGGTGCTGATGATAACCCATCTTGCTGTCATAGGGTCGAGCCTTAATTCACCCATTGTTTATCCTTGTTCTCGTGATTTTGTATATCGTATGTCGCATATCGTATATCGCGAAAATTTTTCATTGTTTACTAAACCTTTATCTCCCTTAAAAACTTCGCTGCCTCTTCAGGCGGGGTGGGGTTTATATAAAAACCCGTTCCCCATTCAAAGCCGGCTACTCTGGTCAGGCGCGGGGTAATCTCTATATGCCAGTGAAAATCCTGGTCGATAGTGCTCCAGTAGCCTCCCTTTGGACGCTTGTAGGGCGCGGTATGCAGCATATAGTTGTAAGGGGGGTCCTGCAGCAGCCTGTTAATCCTGAGCATTACCTCTTTCAGGGTTCTGCCTAAGCCATTTATATCTTTATCGTTAATGTTGGTATAATGGGCTGAGTGCTCCTTTGGTAATATCCATGTCTCAAACGGAAATCTCGAGGCAAAGGGGGCAATGGCCACAAAACCGTCAATATCAAGAATCAGGCGTTTCTTGTCCGCTAACTCCTGAGCTATCATATCGCAGTAGACGCATCTATCCTTATAGTCAAAATATTTCTTGGCCCCATTCAGTTCTCCTTTTACGTTCTTAGGGCAGGCTGGAAGGGCAATAAGCTGGCTGCGGCAATGCTTTATCCTGGTAGATCCGGCAGCGGGTTTGTGGTTTTTAAAGACCATGGCATACTTAAAACGCTTATCCTTCTCCAGATCCAGGATTCTTTCTTTATATACCGTCAATATATTAGCGACCTCTTCATCTTCTAATGAGCTTAGATGGTCTATATGCTTGGGCGTTTCTATGATAATTTCATGGGCCCCTATGCCGTTCATCATATCATATATGCCATGGGGGCATTTGCCAAGCTCTCCCTCTATGCGTAGGACCGGGGAAACGCTCGGCACCACCCTGACCTCCCATCCGGGTTTATCGCGTTGAGAACCTTCTGCCCTGATCGCGGTTATCTCCGTTGGGGTCAGTTTTTCATTGCCGGCGCAGAAAGGACAGGGCATGACCTCAACCATATCTGCCTGATCCGGCTTAAAATCATTGGGCCTTTTAGCGCGTTCTGTGGCCACTATGACCCAGCGGCCTATAATGGGGTCTTTACGAAGTTCAGGCATCTTTTATTTAGTGGTAGTTGGTTTGAGGTTGAGATTGCTTCGCACCGCTTTCGCGGTGCCCGCAATGGTACGAAAGTAAATTAGAGGATATTATAGCATACTTATTTAGAAGTGCAAGGATTTTTTCAGGCTAAATTCCTCGGAGGGATAACTCTCTCTCAAAATAATCGTCCTCGAAGAGGCTGTATACCAGTATGCTCTATTATTCTTTTCACTAATCTCTCTGCCTGGATAATGCTTTTTTTAACCTCCCCCTTTGACTCTGTAAATTTGGCATCATACTGCAAGGGATGTCTTTTTCTTCGCATTCTTTTGAAGCTTCTTGCAAGATGTCCAAAATCCTTACCCAGTATTCTGTCAACAAATTCGGTGATTGTTGTGTGAGTATATTTTCTGGTAGGTCTATAGCCATAATATCGTATTAAGGCATTACCTGCATGGATCAGGCCATCATATGCGGATTTATACGCTGTCAGAGGAAACTTGGAAAGATTAAATTTAGCCGCTGCTATCTCCTCATCCGCAAATTGCAGAAATTCAGCAATTTTATGCTTTGAAGTCTCTTCTTTTGCCAGTTGGCCAGATTTTATTAAGTCAGCAAATTTCATTTATTGAACCTTTGAGCAGTATCTTTCGTCTTTTTATTATATTAACTATGAAAGAATCCTTCTTCATAAATTTTTCTTGAAACTCTTTACTAGAATAGATATTGTAATTGATCTCTCTTTGCAGCCTTTTTTCTAAAGATTCTATCTTTTGTATCAGTCTATCTTCATCAGGTTTTCCTACTATCAAAAGGTCGATATCGCTTGCGCTATTTTCTTTATTCTGAGCAAAAGAACCGTAGATAAATGATAATTCTATCCCAACCATACTATTAATCATATCCTTAAGCGCGCCATTAACCCCTATGGTTTTAAATATAATTGAGCGGAGCTCTGAATATAAAGGGCTTTTCTTATTTACGGAATAATGCTTTTGGTTTCCTCTCTTGTAAGAGGTAAATATACCGGCATTTTCAAGCCTATATAGTTCTTTTGAAATATTTCCGGGATCTTCACTCAAAATAGAGGCAATTTCGCGCACGTATAAATTAGAGTTGGGATTAGTAAAAAAATGGGCTAATAATTTTTGCCGTGTTCTTGACCTTTTGATGTTCAGAACATCCATAATCGTTGTTTCCTTTTACAACGATTGTAGTAAATTTCTACAACAATGTCAAGTAAAATCCGGCCACAAAAAAATCCTGTTGACTACATTTGTAGTCAAAAATGACTACAATGTCAAGAAAATTCCTATGGGGGCTTTATTTGACCGATTTGGCCTCGATAGTAATGGTCTTTGACTCGGATTTATTCAACGCGAAGCTGAATACCGGCAGGATACAGCTTGCCTGGTAGTTCTGCTTTATATCTTCTTCTGACTGGGAAATGGTGTAAATGGGGAACCTGTAAACCTTGCCTGCCTTCTCTGAGAAGCTTATCTCTATCTTCAGATTCTCGATCTTATCATCCAGGATAAGGGAATCGGCTGATAATAACTCCTTTTTGGTATCATCCTGGGTAAGAGCAAAATTTAGCTCCGGGGCGAAATTTATGTGAAGCCTTCCTGAAGAAAGGCTGGTAATCTCATATCGGACGCTGACTGAATCCTTATCCGGGAAAAAAAGGAATCTCTTTACTACCTTTATCTCTTTGAGGCCTGCCTGTCCTTCTCTCTCAATTTCGATATAGGGATTTTTCTCTATCTCTAAATTTACCTTATTATAATGGCTGTTTATGAAATCTCCCTGTTCCTGATAGCGATTACCAGAGACCTCTTTCAAGCCCAGGCCATCGGGGAGAAAATGTTCCAGGAATAAGCCCCGGCGATGGTTATCATAAATAAGCCGCTTAGAGGCCGTCTCCTGACCGGAAAGATGATGTTCGTGAATGGAGGCGGGTTTTTTCCCTTTTGGGCTTTCTGCTGCCAGCTGTTTTAACTTTCTGTGATAGGGCTCTCTCCTCCGGGAGAGGGTATTGAGGATATTGAGCGAATTATATTTCATATCCCACTCGGTAATTGCCCCGCCTTCATTTGCGTCTATAATAAATGTGCTCTTTGGCGTGTTTACGATAAATTCCTCATGGCCATCACAATCAAAATCGTTTTCACTTATCTCTACCCAAGGCTTGTCTTTATATTCGATGGAATCCAGTATCCTATCCGCGGAGATCAAGTGTTTATATACGGCTGCGCGCAGGAAATAAAGATAGAGCCCGTTAAATACACCGTGCCAGTAAGCACAGTTGCACTGGGAACGGAATAGCTCTCTCTTGGCCTCCCGGAGTTTCTCAGCTTGTGGTTTGGGGCTTGCGGCTTGTAGTTTATTGAGTCTCTTGCTGACCAGCAGCATCCTCTTATGCATATGGTTAGACTCAGGATATTTCACAAAAAAGTTTCTCCAGAACCCTCCTCTGATAAAGTCTACATACCTATCGTAACTCCCCTTTGCTTTTAATTCATTCAATATGCCTTTAAACCTCTCCGCGGACTCTGTCGGCAGGGCCCACTCACTCATCTCCTGATAAGACGCGGCCGGTATATATATCCTTCCCCGCGGCTCTTCCTTAGCCATATAATCTGTGATCTTTGGGGTCTTAAGCCATGAAGAATTATCACTTAGAAGCTTCAGAAACTTATTAAGCCATCCCTTCTTATAGACCCATTCATTGGTCCCCGGCCACTCTCCGAATTTTTCTCCGTCATCGGCATAGACCACGCAGGTCTTCTTATAGGTATCTCTTATCTTTTGAAAATAATCTATGGCCTGCTTCGGGGGCTTAAAGGGAATGAGATAACGTAAAATCTTATCGGAAGGAAAGATGCTTACGCACCTGGCATTCTCTTCTGTCAGGTAGTATCCATAAAGCTCATCTTGGGTAAGGCCCGCATATCTTAAGTGGGCATCATCGATAATGGTATATTTAACCCCTGCCTTTGAGAGAGTCTCTGCCAGGTGAGGCTCCCATACCCTCTCCGCCAGCCAGGCTCCTGAAGTAGAAGAACCAAACTCATCCTTTAAGAATTCGTAGAGCATCTTTATCTGTCCGATGCCATCTTCCGAGGGCAGGCCTGAGAGAATGGGTTCATAAAAACCGCCGCCGATAAGCTCTATCTGCTGAGCTTGAAGCAGCTTTTTTATCTTTACTAAGAGCGAAGGCCTATACTGCTTAAACCATTCCAGGAGGCAGCCGCTGTAATGCAGATTGAATCTTATATCCGGAAATTCCGCGATAGTATCCAGGAATGGCTCATAGCACCTGTCGCAGGCCTTCTCAATGACAGGGCCGAGGTTGCCTACCGGCTGATGAAAATGAATGACTATTAAAAAATTAAACTTTTTATCCATAACGTTCTCAACTACTTCAAGGACGGACC
>JADHWT010000002.1 GCA_016783345.1 Candidatus Omnitrophota bacterium
GAGAAGAATTTTGTTAAGGAGGATATACAGCTTCTTTCTATGTTTGCTTCTCAGGCAGTTATAGCAATAGAAAATGCCCGGCTCTTTAGAGAATTAAAGGCAGGGTATCTTAATACCATCAGGGCATTGGCCGCGGTAATTGATGCCAAGGATGCCTATACGCACAGCCACTCAGAGAAGGTGATGCAGTATGCTGTGGCTATTGCGAATGAGATGCATCTTTCAGAAACCGAGGTAAAGGCCATTCAGTATGCAAGTTTCCTCCACGACCTTGGAAAGATTGGCATAAACGCCAATATCCTTCAGAAACCCGGCAGACTTACTCCAGATGAATTTGCAAGTATAGCTGAGCATCCCCATATGGGTTCAGATATTGTTGAGCACGTATCCTTTTTGAAGAATCTTGTTCCTATAATTTTACACCACCATGAACGCTATGACGGTAATGGGTATCCGTCCGGACTTAAGAAAAAAAGGATTCCAATGGGGGCGAGGATTTTAGGGGTAGTTGATGCCTATGAAGCCATGATATCGGACAGGCCATATCGTAAGGCCCTGGGGAAAACAAAGGCCATGGCTGAACTTAAAAAATGCAGTGGCACGCAATTTGATCCGGAGATAGTAGAAACCTTTTTGAAGCTGCTTGAAAAAAAACATCAAAAATAAAACATGCAATTTGAATCTTCTCTTATAAATTTAATCCTGGATGCCTTAAAAATAATAACCCCTGATGTAAAGATAAAACCGGAAGACATAATTATCTCCTCCTCGGAAGATCCTTCACGCGGGGATTTTTCCACAAATTGCGCCCTCAAATTAAGTAAATTATTTTCACTCCCCCCGATGGACCTGGGACAAAAAATAGTAGATATTGTGCTATCCAAAAAACCGGCCTTTCTGGACAGCGTTAAACTTGTCTCTCCGGGATTTATAAATCTATTTTTAAGTGCGAAGGCTTTTCAGGGAAAGCTGTTAGAGTTTTTAGAGAATAGTAAAGATTACCTGTCCCCCAACATCGGTAATGGGAAGAAGGTCCTGCTTGAGTTTCTAAGCGCCAATCCCACAGGCCCATTAACCATTGCCCACGGCCGTCATGCTGCCTGCGGCGATACCCTGGCAAATATACTAAAGGCTGCCGGCTATAAAGTTACCCGGGAATATTATTACAATGACAGCGGCAGGCAGATGGATATCCTTGGGAGCAGTCTCCATGTGCGTTACCTCCAGCTTCTTGGAGAAAGGAAGAGGATGTTTAAGGAGGGCTATTCAGGGTATTATCTCCAGGAGATTGCCCGGAAGATGATAGAGAAGCACAGAAAGGCCTATTCAAAAGAGAAGAATCTATCTATATTTACACGTTTTGCTGAAAAAGAAATTCTAAAAGATATTAAAGAGGTCCTGTCGCTATTTAGAATAAAATTTGGTTCCTGGATAAAAGAGACCAGGTTTACCAGAGGCGCAAAGGTGAAAAAACTCCTTGCCTATCTTAAAGAAAAGGAAGAGACCTATGAGAAAGACGGCGCCCTCTGGTTTAAATCAACTAAATATAATGATGCCAAGGACAGGGTCCTGGTTAAATCTACAGGAGAGCTGACCTATCTTGTTCCTGACCTGGCATACCACAAGTTTAAATATGAAAGAGGGTATGACAGGATTATTACTATTCTGGGGCCTGACCACCATGGCTATATCCAGAGGCTAATGGCCGGTATAAAGGCTATGGGCTTAGACGATACCAAATTTACAACCAAGATTCTCCAGGTTGTCAGCCTCTACCGCGGCAAGAAAAAACTTCGCATGTCCACGCGCGCCGGTGAATTTGTTACCTTGCGGAAGGTTATAGACGAGGTTGGTGTAGATGCTGCCCATTTTTTTCTTTGCATGCGCGGAATGGATGCGCCCCTTGATTTCGACCTGGAGCTTGCAAAAAAAGAATCAGCTGAGAATCCGGTTTATTATATCCAGTACGCCCATGCCCGCATCTGTAGTGTATTCAAATTTGCGCGGCAGAAAGGCTTTGCCATTGATAAACTTAAGAATATTAATCTTGGTATCATTAACCGGAAAGAGGAGATAGAGCTTCTCAAAAAGATTTTGGGCTATTCCGGAGTAATAAAGAGGGGGGCGGAGGTTTTAGAGACACAGGGACTGACTGCGTATCTCCTGGAATTAGCTTCGCTTTTTCATCAGTATTATAATAAATATAGATTCATAACCGATGATGATGATATAACTAAGGCAAGGCTTTTATTAGCTCAGGCAGTCCGGATAATCCTCTCCCACGGCCTGAAACTCCTCGGAATCAAATCCCTGAAAAAGATGTAACCCACTTTTTTCAACAAAAATAGGAAAATGAAATTTGTAGATTGGGGAAGGATTGAGTATAATAACGCCTGGACCAGGCAGGAGGAATTAGTAAGAGAAAGAATAGAAGGAGAGAGGAAAGAAGACCTTGTCATACTGGCTGAGCACGAATCAGTATATACCCTGGGCAGGCGCGGAAACAAAAAAAATATCCTTGTGCCGGATGGACTCCTTAAAGAGATGGGGATTCCGGTTTATGAGGTCAATCGCGGCGGTGATATCACCTATCATGGTCCGGGGCAGATTTTGTTATATTTTATTTTTCATCTTGCTTGTTTTAAATACGATGTCCATGATATGATACGCTGGATAGAGGGGCTCGTCATAAGTATGCTTGAATCCTCGGGGCTTCACGGATACCGGGTGCCGGGAAAGACAGGTGTCTTTTGCAATGGAAAGAAGATTGCTTCTATAGGACTTGGTTTTAGAAAGTGGGTGAGTTTCCACGGGCTTGCATTTAACATAGACACTGACCTAAAATTTTTTTCCTATATCCGGCCCTGCGGTTTTAAAGATGTAGAGATGACCTCGCTATCTCAAGAATTAGGGGAGAAGGTGGGGTTAAATGAGGTTAAAGAACAGTGCAAAAGTTTGTGCCTAAGATAAAAAAACGCTGGCCGTTAAGCGTAAAGGTCAAGGAGATGGAAGATTTTATCAGCGGGATGGGCCTCAACACAGTCTGTGAGGAGGCGAGTTGCCCGAATAAAGGAGAATGCTTTGCTAAAAACCGGGTTACATTTCTCATCCTCGGGTCTGTCTGCACGCGCTCCTGTCTTTTCTGCGGTGTAACAAAGGGTAGACCTGCGCGCATAGACGTGAACGAGCCGCAGCGGATTAGCCAGGCCATCGAAATATTAGGGTTAAAAGAAGCGGTCATTACCTCAGTCACCAGAGACGACCTTGCTGACGGAGGGGCATCGCATTTTAGAGAAGTAGTTAAGACAATAAAGGCATTAAATAACGATGTAGCTGTAGAGGTCCTTACGCCTGATTTTAAAGGTGAGTTTTCCTCAATAGAGACAGTCCTTAAGAGTAGTCCTGATGTTTTCAGCCACAATGTTGAGACAGTCCCGCGTCTCTATCCTGAGATCCGGCCGGAAGCGCAGTATCTGCGTTCTTTGCGTGTCCTCGAGTTTAGTTCCTCTTTTTCGGATATCAAGACCAAGTCAGGTCTTATGGTTGGCATGGGAGAAGAGGTAAAAGAGGTAGAAGATGTTATGGCTGCCCTAAAGAAGTCAGGTTGTGATATAATAACTATAGGGCAGTACCTGAGGCCCGGCGTTAAAGAAGTAGAGGTGAAAGAATATATCCCTGAAAAGATTTTTAAACATTATGAGGAGGTAGGTAAAGACCTTGGTTTTGATGAGGTCTATTCAAGCACATTTGTCCGCAGTTCTTATAGATACTGAAAGGAATTAAAAATGCGTTCAGGAAAAAGTAAAGTCGGCCTTATCGGGCTTGGCACTGTTGGTAAGAGTGTTGTGAAGCTCTGGCCCAGGGCCGATGGTATTATCTTAAAACGAATAGTAGATAAAGATAAGAAAAAAGGGGACAGCGCCCTTTTTTCAACTAAGCCCGATGACATTTTAAATGACCCTGAGATTGATATAGTTATCGAATTGATTGGCGGCATAAATGACGCGTATCGTTATATAAAATCTGCCATAGAGAAGGGGAAAAATGTCGTTACAGCTAATAAGGCGCTGCTTGCCTTGAAGGGTGAGGAGCTTGAGAAACTGGCCTTAGCAAAAGGTGTTTCCCTCGGGTATGAGGCGAGCGTGTGTGCCGGCATACCGATTATTCGGGGAATTCGAGAAGGTCTTGCAGCAAACAGGATAAGGTCTATCTACGGCATAATCAACGGGACTGCCAATTTTATCCTTTCTGCTATGGAGGAAGAAGGTATAGGTTTTGCCCGCGCATTATCCGAGGCGCAGGAGCAGGGATTCGCCGAAAGTAATCCTACCCTTGATATTGACGGACTTGATTCCCAGCATAAACTCGCTATACTCGCACGTCTCTCTTTTAAGACATCTGTGAAATTGTCCGATATCTATGTAGAAGGTATAAGGAGAATTACTCATAGTGATATAACCTATGCGAGAGAGCTTGGTTATAGTATTAAACTCTTAGCCATTGCAAAAGCAGAAGGAAAGAGACTTGACGCAAGGGTCCATCCAACCCTTATTTCTAAAGACAATCTCCTCTCCTCGGTTCGCGGTATCCACAATGCCTGCTTTCTCGAAGGAGATGCCTGCGGCAAGATGGTATTCTATGGCCAGGGCGCAGGTGGGCTGCCCACTGCAAGTGCGATCCTGAGCGATGTAAAAGCCATTGCTTCAGAAAAGAGGGGACTGTTCCAGATGTCATCCTCCGGCAAGGTGCTCGAAGAGTGCTTGACCGGGGGATCCAGTAGAATCGGGATTGTCCCCATCGACGAGCTTTTCACCCGCTACTATGTCCGTTTTTCCGCAATAGACAAACCCGGGGTCCTTGCCAGGATATGTGATATACTGGGCAAGCACAATATAAGTATTGTCAGTGTCATCCAGAAGGAGCGCAGCGGCACCAGAGGTGTCCCTATTGTCATGATGACCCATAAGGCCAGAGAATCCAGCATGCGCAAGGCCATCTCCTCTATTGATAGACTGAATGTAGTTAAAGAAAAAAGTCTATTCATCAGGGTTGAGGAGGTTGAAGATTAAATGTGGCAGGGTGTAATAGAGAGATATCGCGAGTATCTTCCTGTAAGTGAGAGGACACCTGTAATAACCCTCCAGGAAGGTGATACCCCGCTTCTGCCTGCATCCAATCTATCTTCTTTTTTAAAGACAGATCTAAAGATATATCTAAAATACGAAGGTGCTAATCCAACAGGGTCTTTTAAGGACAGGGGAATGACAGTTGCTGTGTCTAAGGCCCTTGATGTTAAACACGATAATGCGCCTGTGGTTATCTGCGCCTCTACCGGCAATACATCTGCCTCTGCCTCTGCCTATGCTGCGCGCGCGAAAATTAAATCAGTTGTCCTTATCCCTGAGGGAGCTATTGCTTTGGGGAAACTTTCTCAGGCGCTTATTCATGGAGCTAAGGTTATAGCTATTAAAGGAAATTTTGACGATGCCTTCAGAGTGGTAAAGGAACTTACTTCAAGATTTGACCTGGTCATGGTAAATTCTATAAACCCGTTTCGCATTGAAGGGCAGAAGACAGGCGCTTTTGAGATATGCGATCAATTGGGTCATTGCCCTGATTATCAGGTAATGCCCGTAGGTAATGCCGGTAATATTACTGCCTACTGGAAAGGGTATAAAGAGTGGTATGGAGTTAAAAAGATTAAAAAACTTCCTGTTATGCTTGGATTTCAGGCAGAGGGTGCAGCGCCGATAGTTTTGGGAAAGATAGTGAAAAAACCGGAGACTATAGCCACAGCCATAAAGATCGGGAATCCTGCTTCATGGGAGAAAGCTGTAGAAGCCAGGCAGGAGTCAAAAGGTCTTATTGATAGTGTCTCTGACAAAGAAATCATCGAGGCATACAAGCTCCTTGCCGAGACAGAAGGGGTGTTTGTTGAGCCGGCTTCGGCTTCTTCCATTGCCGGTTTAAGAAAACTTATCAAGAAAAATTATTTCCCGCGAGGGAAGAGTGTTGTAGCGATACTTACCGGCCACGGCCTGAAAGACCCGGACAGGGCTATAGCTGAAATCGCTAAGCCCGTTGTCCTCCCGCCGGATATAGAAGTAATAGCAAAGGAGATAGGACTGAGTTGAAAAGTATTAATTACAAATCCGCCGGTGTTGACATAGATAAGGGTGACAGGTTTGTCGATGCCATTATCCCTCTTATTAAAAAGACCAGGACACGAGGTGCGGTCGGTAAAATCGGCGGGTTCAGCGGTTTTTTTAAGTCGCCTAAAAAAGGTTTTAGAGAGCCCATCCTTGTAGCTGCTACAGATGGTGTCGGGACAAAGCTCATGGTAGCGAAGATGCTTGATAAACATGACACAGTCGGCATTGACCTTGTTGCCATGTGCGTCAATGATATCATTACCTGCGGTGCTGAGCCGTTATTCTTTCTGGATTATTTTGCAACTTCAAAGATTGATCTTAAGAGCGCCCCTCAGATCGTGAAAGGGATAGCCGCCGGGTGTTGCCAGGCGCGCTGCGCTATAGTGGGAGGCGAGACAGCTGAGATGCCGGGGTTATACCGGAAGGGAGATTATGATTTAGCCGGGTTTTGTGTAGGAGTGGTAGAGCGAAAAAAGATTATTGACGGAAAGGATATACTACCCGGAGATATAATCCTCGGACTCAGGTCTAATGGCCTGCACTCTAATGGATTTTCTCTTGTCAGGAAGCTGTTTTCTCAAAAAGAGATAAAAGGAAAATGGGGAAAAGAGATACTCCGTCCTACAAAGATCTATGTCCGTGAAATACTCTCACTTAAAAAGAAAGTCAATATTAAAGGCCTTGCGCACGTAACCGGTGGAGGATTTTACGGAAATATCCCCCGCATCCTCCCAAAAGGACTTGGCGTAGAGATAAAAAAAGGTTCATGGCCTGTCCCTTTTATATTTAAGGAAATTAAAAAGAGAGGCAATCTCCCTGACAGCGAGATGTACCGGACCTTTAATATGGGCATCGGGATGGTTGTTATACTAAATAAGGCTAATGCGGAAAAAGCCAGAAGGCACTTATCCCGGATAGGCCTCCGTTCCTGGCCTATTGGACATATTGTAAGGACCAAGACTTCAGATGCAATCTTCTTTTTGTGAAATTGTCTTCAACCGCCCCTTAAACAAATCTTTCACATATTCTATCCCCCCGCACCTTAAGGATTCTGTCAAGGTAGGACAGAGGGTAAGGGTCTCTTTCGGAAAAAGCGATGCCTTAGGATATGTGGTAGCCCTTTCGCCTGTTCCACCTACGCAATGGAAATCTAAAGATATAAAAGAGATAATAGATGAGATTCCCCTCCTTGACAGCGAAATGCTTAAGTTAGCCCGTTGGATGAGTGATTATTATTTTTGTTCTCTGGGTGAGGTCTTGAGTCTCTTTTTTCCCGGGGGGTGGCGGAAGGTTGGTAAAACCAGACCTCAACGTCTTAAAGAAAAGAAAGCCGATATACTTCGGAGAGGTTCTTCGCAGCCATTTTTACCAACCCGGGACCAGGATAAGTGCATTAAGAGAATAAGCCGGGCGTTGGATAAAAAAGAGAAAAAGGTATTTCTCCTCCATGGTGTAACAGCCAGCGGAAAGACAGAGGTCTATCTGCAGTTGGCTGCGCGGGTAAGGGCTATGGGAGGAGGGGTAATAGTCCTTGTCCCTGAGATTGTCTTGACCCATGAGATTGTCAGGGCATTTCAGGCCCGCTTTGGCATGGATGTGGCTATCTGGCACAGTAAACTGGGAAAAGGGAAACGATACGAAGAATGGCTTAAGATTATAAAGGGAGAGGCCCATATTGTAATTGGTCCGCGTTCGGCCATTTTTAGTCCTGTAGAAAATTTAAGACTTATTATTGTCGATGAGGAGCATGAAAATTCCTATAAGCAGTCTGAGACAAGTCCGCGTTATCATGGCAGGGATGTTGCTATTATGCGGGCGCATATATCTCATTTAGTGACAATACTCGGCAGCGCTACTCCGTCGCTTGAGTCGTATTACCATGCCGTAAATAAAAAATACGAGCTTATTGAGTTACCGACTCGTGTAGACGCCAGTCCACTCCCGGAGGTAAAAATAGTTGATCTCAGGGGCGCGTCAAAAGAGAGTTTCTTTTCTCAGGAATTAAAAGATTCCATAGAAGAGAAGTTGCTAAATAAAGAACAGATCATACTTTTTATTAACCGGAGAGGTTTTTCCTATTTTATCCTCTGCCAGGCGTGCGGGCATGTTATGAAATGCCGTAATTGTGAGGTGTCCCTGACATATCATCGCAAGAGAGATTTGGGCGAGTGCCATTACTGCGGCTACAAAGAGAAGATAGCTTTAAGGTGTCCTGCATGTAAGAATGAGGCGCTTCGGTTTATGGGGATTGGAACTGAAAAGGTAGAGGATGAAATAAGAAATCTTTTTCCTGAGGCAAGGGTAAGGCGCCTGGATAGCGATGTAACTCGAAAGAAAGATACTATAGTTAAAATATTGGAGGATCTAAGACGCCGCCGTATTGATATACTCGTAGGGACGCAGATGACTGCTAAAGGTCTTGATTTTCCGTATGTGACTCTGGTCGGAGTAATACTTGCCGACGGCGGGTTGAATGTCCCTGATTTTCGTGCCGGAGAGAGGACGTTTCAGCTGCTCACCCAGGTTGCCGGCCGGTCCGGCAGGGGTTCACAGGCAGGCCGCTGTATTATTCAGACGTATAATCCTCTGCACTATAGCATTGCGACTGCAGCGCGTCAAAGCTATTCAGATTTTTTTAAAGAGGAGATTAAATTTAGAGAGGAACTTTATTATCCGCCTGTCTGCCGGTTTATCCGGGTAGTTATCCGCGGGCATGCAGAGGTGAAAGTGCGGGGAGCAGCAGAGAGATTGGTGAGGACTATAAAAGAGGGGGTAATAGGACCTTCTCCGGCGCCCCTGTCAAGACTTAAAGGAAAATACCGCTGGCAGTTTTGTATGAAGACAAAAGATGTAAATCGCAGTCGAAAAGTTATTCGTGATGCTATAGAAAAAGAGAGTTTGGCTTTAAAAGGTCTTGATATTATAATAGATGCCGATCCAATAGATATGATGTAAAGGGGACTGTCCTTTTTTTTGCTATGCCTGAAGCCGGCCGCGCTCAATGGTGAGCATGGCCTCAACATTTTTGAGTTCGTTAGTTATTTTAGAATCAGTTGGTACGATTTTGAGATATTGGTCAAGGACCTGCCTTGCTTCCTTTAAGTGTCCCTGATGCAGATAGATCTCTCCAAGATTTCGTAAGGCAAGCGCGTGGTCAGGGACAAGTTTTAATGTGCCGTGCAAATTTTCCATGGCGTCATTGAGCTGGTTCAATTTCAAGTATATCTCACCAAGGCGTAGATGGACCTGCGGTTGAGGGCCCATTACAGCCAGACTGTCTTCATAGCTGTCAGCCGCATTTTCCAGTTTTTTTATCTTTTCAAAAAAGAAGGCCTTCCACAGAGAGATTGCAGCGCAGAAAGTTAAACTGCTCGCAGGTGTTTCCGGCTTTTTAAGTTTTCGTGAGCGTGCCAGTAAAATCCCGCCCCTTGCGTTGCGCAGGTTAGGATCAAGTGAAAGCGCAGATTTAAAATGCTGGATGGCGTAGTCATACTGGTTTTTTTCCAGTGCCATAAGCCCTTTTTGATAAGACTGCTCAGCATTTGCTTTGTTCATTTCCATTTTATTAAAAAATTAATATAAAAATAATAAGAAGGATGATTAATATGCCCGCGATATATACGGGAGGGATGGGCCTTTTCCCTTTTTTCCATTCCTTTGATCCAAACAGGAGAAAGAGCGTCCCGTCCAAAAATGTCTTTGCTATTTTCTCTTTATTCATTTCCACTTACAAGCAAATCGCCTCTGGCGATAACATATAGTGGTTGGAATTGTCTTTTGAAATTTCATACCATTAAATAATAACACAAAAAGATAGATTTTGCCACATATATTTTTAATTTTCTTGACATAGAAAGGATAGGTGATAGAATTAAAGTGTTCTTCAGGGCAGGGTGAAATTCCCGACCGGCGGTAAAAGCCCGCCAGCCCCGAACCAGATTTGGTTCAGGGCAGACCCGTTGGAATTACGGGGCCGACAGTAAGCCCCCGCATCAGTAAAGGGGGATAAAGTCTGGATGAAAGAAGAAAGAATAGAATTCTGCCCGAAGATAACCTTCGGGTTTTTTTATGTTTACCGGATTAATTGAAGAAACAGGCGAGATAAATAGCCTCAGGACCGAGACTGCAGGCAGGGCCCTGTTTGTAAGGGGTGAAGAGGTCACTAAGTCTTTAAAGATTGGCGAGAGCGTTGCTGTAGACGGCGTATGTCTTACAGTTACAGAGATTAAAAAAAATATATTTAAGGTCTTTCTAAGTCATGAAACCCTTGCGTGCACTAATCTCGGAAAAGCAAGAATCGGGACTAAGGTAAATCTCGAGAGGGCAATAGCCTTTGGCGATAGAATGGGCGGTCATCTTGTTACAGGGCATATTGATGCCATCGGCAGGATTGTCACGATCAGGAGGCTTTCTAAAACTTTTGAGATAGAGATAGATATACCGAAGGATGACTTACGTCTTGTCGTGCCTAAAGGTTCTATTGCCGTTGACGGCGTGAGCATGACCATTGCCTCACTTAAAAATACTATAATAAAAATAGTTATCATCCCTCACACGGCAGCGATGACAACCCTTGGAAGAAAAAAGAGGGCTCAAGGTGACAAGGTAAATTTAGAATATGATATAATCGGGAAATATGTGCAAAAATTGGGACTGACTCCGAAGGTGTCTGTCCCTTTTTTGCGGAAAGCTAATGAAATTTAATTCCATTGCTGAAATAATAGCGGACATAAAGAAAGGCCGTCTTGTCATTATTGTAGATGATGAGGCCAGGGAAAACGAGGGGGACCTCATTATGGCTGCCTCTCGTGTAACCCCTAAGAAGATCAATTTTATGGCTACATTTGGCCGCGGACTTATCTGCACGCCACTCACTGGTGATAGACTCGATAGCCTCGGCTTAAAGGCTATGGTAGAAAATAATACTGAGAGGATGGATACAGCCTTTACTATCTCTGTTGATGCAAAAAAAGGTGTAACTACCGGTATATCTGCCCATGACAGGGCTCTTACTATAAAGACCTTACTTAATCCAAAGACAACTCCTGATGACCTTGCCAGGCCCGGCCATATATTTCCTATACGGGCGAAGGAAGGAGGAGTCCTCACCAGGTCCGGTCATAGTGAGGCTTCAGTAGACCTTGCCAGACTTGCCGGACTTTACCCTGCAGGAGTTATATGCGAGATTATGAATGAGGATGGGACAATGGCAAGGACCCCGGACCTCATCAGATTCAGCCGCAGACACGGACTTAAGATTAGCACTATTACCGACCTTATTAGTTACAGGAGCCGTAAGGAGAAATTAGTCAGGCGTCTGGTTAGTGTGAAACTGCCTACTAACTTTGGCGATTTTAAATTGGTAGTCTATGAGGCATCGGTTGGAGAGAGTCCGCATCTTGCCCTGGTCAAGGGAGATGTGAGGGGTAAGAAAAACGTTATGGTCAGGGTCCATTCTGAATGTCTCACAGGAGATGTCTTTCATTCTAAGCGTTGTGATTGCGGTGACCAGCTCAGGGAATCCCTTCGTATAATTTCAGATGTCGGGTGTGGAGTCCTTGTCTATATGCGGCAGGAAGGAAGGGGTATCGGGCTTAGAGAAAAACTCAAGGCCTATGGTCTTCAGGAAAAAGGGCTCGATACAGTTGAGGCCAATATAAAACTCGGGTTTGCACCGGACCTTAGGGACTATGGTCTTGGCGCGCAGATTTTAGTAGATCTGGGACTTAGTTCTATCCAGCTTTTAACAAATAATCCCAGGAAGATAGTCGGCCTTAGCGGATATGGGCTTAAGGTGACAAAACGCATCCCGATTAAAATCAAGCCGCATCGTTTTAATATGCATTATTTAAAGACAAAGGAAGAAAAGTTAGGACATTTACTTTAGTGTATAGTGAATGGTAGATGTCCCTTGTCGCAGAAGATGTTGCGACTTCGGGATCAATTCGACCATACAATTTATGTACACGTTGTTTCATAAATTGTGGTCTCATTGAAAGGAGGACGTATGGTAAAGGTTATAGAAGGAGAATTGGTAGTCAAGGGAAAGAGGTTCGGCTTAGTGCTCAGTCGCTTCAATGATTTTATTACCCAGCGGCTCAAGGATGGCGCAGTGGACACACTGCTCCGGCATGGGGTAAAAGATGGAGAGATTGAGATGGCCTGGGTTCCGGGTTCGTTTGAGATACCGGCTATAGCATTAAAAATGGCCAGGACCGGTCGCTATGATGCTATACTATGTCTCGGGTGTGTGATCAGAGGTGATACCCCGCATTTTGATTATATAGCGTCAGAGGTAGCTAAAGGCATAGCCCAGATTAACCTCACAACCCCTATCCCTGCTATATTCGGAATCATCACCGCTGATACTATTGAGCAGGCTGTGGAGAGGGCCGGGACCAAGGCAGGAAATAAAGGCAGGGACGCCGCCCTTTCTGCTATAGAGATGGTGAATTTGTATAGCAAGATTAAAAAATAGTTAATGACTTATGGGAAAGCGCAGAATAGCCAGGGAACTGGCATTAAAGATTCTCTATCAAGTAGAGATAAGCGGGAGTCCTCTGGAATCAGTCTTTACTGATTTTTGGGAAAATCATGTCTATCAATCTGAGATACGGGGGTTTACCGAGAGTCTTGCTAAAGGGGCTGTAGAGCATCGGGAAGATATTGACAAAAAAATTTCAACATATGCGGATAACTGGGACATGTCCCGTATGGCTATAATAGACAGGGTGCTTCTCCGCCTGGCTGCTTATGAAATTCAATATCGAGATGACATACCGCATGCAGTCAGTATTAATGAGGCATTGGAGATAGCCAAGAAATACAGCACCGGTGAGTCAAGCCGTTTTATCAATGGTGTGCTGGACAGAGTGGCCAAGGAACAAAAAGGTTGAAATCAAAATTTGTTGACCTTCATGTCCACACCACTTTTTCCGATAGCACCTTTACCCCGGCTGAGGTAATAAAGGCAGCTCAGGAACAAGGACTATCTGCCTTAGGTATTACCGATCATGACAGCGTGTCTTCTCTAACAGTTATAACTGAGTTAGGAGAGAAGGAAGGAATAGAGATTGTCCCCGGAGTGGAACTTAGTGCCGAGGAGAAAGGACGGGAGATTCATATCCTCGGTTATTATATTTCATTGGAAGAGGACTGGTTCAGGAAAAAATTGGCAGAGTTCTCGCATGCCAGAGAAGAGAGGGCACGGGAAATTACCAGGCGCTTAAATAGAATAGGGATTGATCTTGATTTTGCGATTGTTAAAGAGATATCCGGTGAGGGCGCAGTTGGCCGGATGCATATCGCAAGGGCACTGGTGAGAGCCGGATATGTCAAACACCCCCAATCAGCCTTCCGTCTCTATTTAGGTGAAGGTAAACCCGCCTATGTCAAAAAATTTCCTCTAACCGTTGGTGAGGCTATTGAGATGATAAAATCTCTTAAAGGCATATCTTCTCTTGCGCATCCCGGCCTTTTAAAAGATAACGACCTTATCCTGGATATCATTAAATCAGGTATAGATGGGCTTGAGGTTTTTCACCTCGACCACAGCAACACAAAAATTAACAATTTTTTGGAATTGGCCTCTACACATAAACTCCTTGTTACAGGGGGTTCAGACTGCCACGGCCTTGGTAAAGGCAAGCAATTACTCGGTAAGATAAAACTCCCATATAAATATCTCACTGCTTTAAAGGAACGAGCAAAAATTGGGACACATAATGCAGCGCCTATTCTTGATCCGTCACGGAGAAACTGACGGCACAGCAAAAAGAAAATTTATGGGTAAGGTAGATATGCCTTTGAACAAAAAGGGACGGAGAGACGCAGGACTCCTTGCTGATAGATTAAAGGATGAAAAAATAACAGCCTTTTATACAAGCCCTTTAAAGAGAACTTTGGAGACTGCTAAAATTCTGAAACAATTTCACAATGCGCCGTTAAAAAAGCAGAAGGCATTCGAGGAGATACGGTTTGGAAAGTGGGAGGGGCTGACCCTGGATGAGATTTATAAAAAAGATAAGACCCTCTGCCGGAGGTGGTTTACCGACCTTGAGAATTTTACCATGCCTCGAGGAGAAAGCGTCAAGGCCATGCAGGACAGGGTAATAAAAGGCTGGAAAGCGATACTTTCACGTCACCCTAAAGGGACAGTTGCTATTGTTACCCATGGCGGTCCTATCCGGATATTCCTCTGTTATTTCCTGAGCCTGGATCTCTCCTTTTTCTGGAAGGTAAGGTTCGACACCGTTTCCTTAACTATTCTCACTTTTTCCAAAGGCTCCACAACCCTCACGCTCCTGAACGACACCTGCCATAAGTAATTCCCCAATTTCAATCCCCAAAACGTCGGTAAAATTTTTTATGTGCATCTTGAGACCATGGACCCGCGTTTCTCATTTTTCACCATAAAAGATTTTAATTGTTTTGAGAACAAAATTATGATAAGATTATAAGTATATTATGAGGTTATTGTGGCTAGAGAATAGAGAATGATAGATAAAATTCGACAAGCTTTTAGAGAAAGACGATATGAATATAGTTTACACGCTGTTGACCAAAGCATTTTGCGCTATATCCTTAGCAAGGAAGTTGAGGAAGTGATTGATAATGGGGAGATAATAGAAGATTATCCTGAAGATAAATATGGTTCTAGTTGTTTAATTTATGGAACAACTATTCAAGGCAGGTCTTTACATATTCAATGTTCATATCCTTCAAGGCCGAAAATAAAGATTATTACATTGTATCAACCAGATCCAAAAGATTGGATAGACTATAAGAAGAGGAGGGAAGAGAAAAAATGAAGTGTGATCTTTGCGGAGGAAGAGTAAGCGAAGAGAAAATCAGTTATACTCTATTCTATGAAGGGCATTGGATTATTGTAGAAAATGTCCCAGCTAAAGTCTGTAATCAATGTGGTGAAAAGCTATTTGACGCGGATACAGTAGATCGCCTTCAGGCTACTATTTGGAAAAAGCAAAAACCCGAAAGAAAAATAGAAACACCGGTCTTTAATCTTGCTCATTAGTGAAGAAGAAACTTTTTTGCTTTTTTCGTTCCTTAAAATCAAGCAAAATTTTATAGCTGAGGTCAGACTTTTTTCCATACCCCTATACCACCATAAACGATACAATTCTCAACGACACCTGCCATGGTGTCAGAACACTCTAAATTTTTTTTACAAATTTTATAAGTACGTGGTATAATAAAGAAAAATCCAGGAGAATGATATGGCAAAGCGGGAATTTATGGTATGGAATTTCAAAGATGATTATTCCAACCACTGAAAATCATATTGAAGTTATCGCGGAGCGATTTTCTTGTGAATAGAGGTACTATGAAAAAATTATATTTTTTTATTTTCCTTTTGGGGATAACCGTTTTAGCCTTTGGGGAAGAGAAAGAAGAGACCCCATTTCAATATAACTGCCGCTGGTATCGGAATGATTTTAAGTGGTGGGATACCTGGCACAAAGAGCTTTATGGGGACCTGGGAAAAAAGAGGACCAAAGACAGTTATAATGCAAAGCACCTCATAGATTCCATTAAGAGATTAAAGAGATGGGTCCTCCCGGAGAAGGCCGGTCTCTTTGAAAGTTTTATGGAATTTTACGGGACAATCAAGAAAGACGTAGAGAAGGGTAATTTAAGAAAGCATGATATAAACAGAATCAAGCATTCATTAAAAATAAAGAGAAAAGAGTTTGTAACTCAATTTCATTATAAAAATTTAAAGCCCGGAGAGTGGATTAGTAAGGAGGTGGTGGATAAATCTACGTTTGAGAAGATAGAAACAGCGCCTATGTTTATTACATCTAAAGAAAAATCAAAACATAGATATGTAGCGCATCGATATGGAAGGGTCTTCCACAAACGGAGTTGTGATATAGTCAAGGATATGAAGGAAAGCGACAAGATATATTTTAAGACCAGGCGCCGCGCCCTTTCTACTAACCGCAAACGCTGCCGGGAATGCAAGCCCTGAATGAAGCCCGCGAAAAGATTTGTTATACTGCTCACAGATTTTGGCCTAACCGACGGATATGTCGGGACCATGAAAGGTGTCATCTCCAGTATAAGTCCGGAGGTAACTGTCTACGATTTAATCCATGAGATTCCTCCGCAGGATATTGAGGCCGCCGCTGTTGTGCTTTCCTCATCATATAGATTTTTCCCGAGGCAGAGTATCTTTGTGGCAGTGGTTGACCCTGGGGTGGGCAGCGAGAGGGCGATTATAGCATTGAAGACTGATTCATACATTTTTCTTGCGCCGGATAACGGGCTTTTGAGTTTAATTGCCGAAAGGGAAAATGTCCGCAGTGTTGTTAAGGTGGTAAACAAAAAATATTTTTTAAAAGATGTCAGCTCTACATTCCATGGCCGTGATATCTTTGCCCCTGTTGCAGGGTATCTTTCGCTTGGAGTGAGGATGGAAGAGATAGGAGAGCCTGTTCAGGATATAACAAAGCTCAGTCTATCCGAGGTAAGGATAGCGCCTCGCAGGTCTCTCACAGGCAGGGTAATATATATTGACAGATTTGGTAATATCATGACCAATATTAGTGAGAAGAATTTTTTGTCTTTCACTGAGGGAGATAAAACGCAGAAGATGGTTGCTGAGATAAAGAGAAAGACTGTTACCAAATTTGTAAATCACTATAATCAGGGTTTACCAGGAGAGCTTATTATGCTTATGGGCAGTAGTGGATATCTGGAGATATCTATAAATAAGGGCAGGGCCGGTGATATGCTTAAGACATCACCCGGGGATATGGTGGAGATAAAATGGCTAAATTGATTTTTATTTTAGGCGGGGCAAGGAGCGGGAAAAGTTCCTTCGCCTGTAAATTAGCAGAAGACATGTGCCCTTCAATGGGGGATGTAGTTTATCTGGCTACGGCTGAGGTGACTGATGATGAGATGGCTCGCCGTATTGCCCGGCATAAGGCCCGGAGGCCTTCCCATTGGCAGACTATAGAAGAGCCGCGCAATTTGGCAAGGATAACTAAAATACTTGGAGAGACAGAAAAAGTAGTCTTACTTGATTGTTTGACTATACTTTTATCAAATATAATATTAAGCGAAGTAAAGGATCAAAAAGACTTATATAAGCATGAAGAAAGATTAGTCAAAAGTTTTTCTTCTCTTGCTGAGGCAGCAGCGAAAAGCGCTTTTCCTGTGATTTTTGTATCTAATGAAGTTGGCATGGGGATATGTCCGGAAAATTATCTGGGGAGGGTCTTTAGAGATCTTGTAGGGCGAATAAATCAGGAGATATCAAGAAAGGCTGCGGAAGTATATTTTCTCCGCGCAGGGATTCCGCAGAAGATAAAATAAGGTATGTCCCTTGTCGCAGAAGATGTTGAGTAAAATGTTTTCAACTTTTTACTCAACGCGACTTCGGGATTAATTCGACCATACAATTTATGTTCACCTGCCGCTTTGCGGCGGTTTCATAAATTGTGGTCTCATTAAGGAGGTAATTTATGTGTGATGAATTGTTTGAGCTGAAAGATAAGGTAGTGGTTATTACAGGCGGAGGAGGAGTGCTCTGCAGTACTATTGCTAAGGCCTTAGCCCAAAGGGGGGCAAAGGTCGCTATCTTGGATCTCAATGAAAAGGCTGCAAAGGATGTGGCTCAAGAGATTTCGAAGAACCAAGGAGAGGCCATCGGGATTAAGGCCGATGTATTAAAGAAAGACAGTCTTGAGAAAAGTCTTGAGTTTGTCCTTTCTAAATTCAAAAAAGTAGATATCCTCATCAATGGCGCCGGTGGGAATAAAAAAGAGGCTACCACTTCAGATGAACTTGATTTTTTTAATTTATCTGCTGACGCGGTAAGATGGGTTTTTGATTTGAATTTCTTGGGGACATTTCTTCCGTCCCAGGTCTTCGGGAAGGAGCTGGTAAAACAGGGGAAAGGGATTATTTTAAATATCTCTTCCATGAATGCCTTAAGGCCCCTTACCCGCATCCCGGCCTATTCTGCAGCGAAAGCTGCCGTCAGTAATTTTACCCTGTGGCTGGCTGTGCATATATCACAGAATTATTCAAAAAATATCAGGGTCAATGCAGTTGCCCCTGGTTTTTTCCTGACAGAGCAGAACAGGTTTCTTTTAATGGATGAAAAGACAAAGAAGTTTACCCCGAGAGGTCAAACAATTATTGGTCATACCCCTATGGAGAGGTTTGGTGAGCCTCTCGAACTGATCGGGACCGTTACCTGGCTTCTGTCCGATGCCTCAGCCTTTGTCCATGGGGTGGTTATACCTGTTGATGGCGGCTTTTCAGCATTTAGTGGGGTATAGTGTAAGCGGTAAATGTTAATTTTTGCTGACGAAAATATCCCATTCGTAAGGGATGCCTTCAGGACATTTGGCGAAGTAGTCACATTTGCAGGCCGGGAAATAACGAGAGAAAAAATTAAAGACGGAGATATCTTACTCGTCAGGACTGTGACCGGGGTCAATAGAGAACTCCTTGAAGGAACTAAAATAAAATTTGTAGCTACAGCAACAATCGGTATTGACCATATTGATACCGCCTATCTCAAAAAAAATGGAATTGGTTTTTCAAATGCCCAGGGCAGCAATGCCAATTCCGTATCAGAATACGTTATGACCGCCTTGCTCTGTCTCGCAAATAGAATGGGTTTTCAACTTTCCCAAAAGAGTCTCGCAGTTATAGGCGTAGGTAATGTAGGAAGCAGGGTTGTAGAGATGGCTAAGGGACTCGGAATGGATGTCCTGGAAAACGACCCGCCATTAGCCATGGAGACACGTGAGGTACGCTTTAAGAAAATAGAGGATGTAATAAAGTCAGATATCATAACCTTCCATGTCCCTCTCTCTTATAAAGGAAAGGACGCTACCTTTCATATGGTTGATGAAAAACTTTTATCCCAACTCAAAAAAGGCGCTATTCTTATCAATACATCCAGGGGAGGGGTTGTAGAAACAAAGGCCCTTTATGAGGCTATAAAGAAAAGGAATCTTTTAGCCTCTGTAATAGATGTCTGGGAAAATGAACCTGGGATAGATATGGAGTTACTTAGAGAGGTAAGCATAGCAACACCCCATATTGCCGGCTATTCTTTTGACGGCAAGGTTAATGGAACGCGTATGATATATAATGCCTGCGCAGAGTTTTTTAAATTAAAACCAGGCTGGAGGATGGAATCGGTTATGCCAGAGGCCCCTGTTGGAGAGCTAAAAATAGAGACCAGGGGTACCCACAGGATGGCTTCGCCTAGAGATGAAGGAATGCTCTGGGATACTATCCGTAAGCTCTATGACATAGAGAGAGATGACAAGTCTATTAGAAAGATGTTAAACCTTAGAGGAGAAGAGCGCGGCCCTTATTTCGATCGCCTCCGTAAGGAATATCCCATCCGAAGGGAATTTTTCAATACTACGCTTACGCTGACGTTCACGTCATCAAAAAATTTTATAGACAAATTCCTATCCCTGGGCTTTAGACTTAAGATTTAAAATTCTGAAGACCAATTTTGCTTGATTATATAGGAAAGTATATAAAGTGGACTTAAGCTATCAGCCAAAGGCTGATTTGGCTTGACTTAGGGGGATATATTTTTTATAATCATTTTTAAAGGAGGGACAGGAGATGATAGGGAAAGGTATTAGATTAGAGCGGATTATAGATAGAAATTCCGGACGTACTGTTATTGTCCCGATGGACCATGGGATTACAATGGGCCCTATTGCCGGCTTAATTGACATGAAGGTCACTATTGACAAGATGGTCAACGGTGGCGCCAATGCCATTGTTGTGCATAAAGGTATTGTGCGGGAAGGGCATCGCGGAACTGGTAAGGATGTAGGGCTCATCATACATCTCTCGGCAAGCACAATTATCGGGCCTGATCCCAATGCGAAGGTTGCTGTCTGTGAAGTAGAAGAGGCGATAAAATTAGGAGCAGATGCTGTTTCAGTCCACATAAATCTTGGCGCAGAGACAGAAGGAGAGATGTTAAGGCATCTGGGAAAAGTAAGCAGGGAATGTCAGCACTGGGGAATGCCGCTTGTAGCTATGATGTATACGCGCGGGAAAAAAGTCAAGAGTGAATATGACGTTAAACATATCAAACATGCAGCCAGGGTTGGCGCTGAACTCGGCGCAGACCTGGTCAAGGTGAATTACACAGGGAGTGTTGACTCATTTAAAGAGGTAACCGAAGGCTGTCCTGTCCCTGTAGTTATTGCAGGAGGTGAAAAGGTAGAGACAGATGATGCCCTTTTTAAGATGGTTGAGGGAGCGCTTAAGGCCGGAGCTAAGGGGGTCTCGATCGGCCGAAATACCTTCCAACATAAATCACCTGCGAAGGTAGTCGCTGCCATTGGTAAGATAGTCCATAAAAATTGCTCAGTGAGAGAAGCCTTAGGATTACTTAAATGAGATTGCAATGACAATGAAGAAGATCTGGGTAAATCTTATTCCATGGGATGAAGCGCTGGCCAGGGCAGCTATTGACAGCGGCGCTGAGGCTTTGCTTGTTGCAAAAGGTGACAGCCACAAGGCAAAAAAGATTGCAGGGGTAAAGACTGTCAGTGAAGACGGAGACATTGTCCTCGGGAAAGATGCGGAAGTCGTAGAGATAAAATCTAAAGCTGATGAGGTCAAGGCATCCGGGATTCCTAAAGACAGGATAGTTATCCTCCGCATGAAGGACTGGACTATCATCCCGTTAGAAAATTTGATTGCCCAGCGCGGTAATTTAGTAGTAGAGGTTACATCAGGGGAAGAGGCAAAGGTCATGACCGAGGTCCTGGAAAAGGGCGTAGACGGAGTGCTTTTTAATATAAGAGATAAAGAACAGCTTTGTAAAGGGATTAAACTTGTGCAGGGTTTTTCTCACCAGCTTTCACTTGTTAAGGCAAAGATTAAAGGGACCAAGGTCCTTGGACTCGGAGACAGGGCATGCATTGATACCTGCACTATGATGAGACCGGGGCAAGGGATGCTTATCGGTAACACAGGCGGAGGTTTTTTTCTGGTGCACGCTGAGGTAGTTGAAAATCCATACGTAGAATCAAGGCCATTTCGGGTCAATGCAGGAAGTCTCCACGCATATGTCCTTGTGCCCGGCGGCGGGACCAGGTATCTCTCAGAACTAAGGGCCGGGGATGAGGTCCTGGTTGTCGGCCATGACGGGCATACTGAAACTGCATTTATCGGACGGGTCAAGGTAGAGAAAAGGCCGATGTTTCTGGTTACGGCAGAGGCTTGTGGAAAAGACCTGTCCCTTGTTCTCCAGAATGCCGAGACCATTACCCTTACCACTCCTGACGGGAAGGCAGTACCTGTAACAAGCCTCAAGAAGGGTGATGAGGTAATGGCATATCTTGAAGAAGGCGGCCGCCATTTCGGGGTTAAGGTAGAAGAGACAATTATCGAAAGGTGAAGGCGGTATTTGAAAAAGAGATTACGTTTAACAGTTATTGAGCTCTGGCTTCTTCTCATTATGCTCGGGTCAATAATACTCACTATATGGCCGCAGCTTGAAGTGGTAAAAGAGGCGCGGGACAAACAGGAATGCGTGGCTAATTTGCTTAGTATAATAATGGCCATCCGTCTATATGAAGCGAAAGAAGGGGTAGAGTATAACGACCGCGCTATAAAGGGATTAGTAAGTAAGGGGTATCTCTCTGAAGAGCTTATCTGTCCTGCAACAGGTGACTATTATCGAATTGATCCTGAAGATGATCTGGCATTTTGTCCGAGCGGCAGACCAGGCCATAGATGGCCATTGCAGGAATAGGTGAAAGTTACAGCTATAGTGCCGGCAGCCGGGGCAGGTAAAAGGATGAGGCAGACAGTTTCTAAACCTTATCTATTGATCGGAGGAAAGCCGATCCTTAGTTATACCCTTGATGCCTTGAATCGTTCGGATGAGATACAGGAGATAATAGTGGTGACCATGGCCGGGGAGATTGATTTGTGTAAGAAGGATGTAGTAAAGCGGTTTAATTTTAATAAGGTTTCTGCTGTTATCCCCGGCGGGGAGAAAAGACAGGACTCAGTCTATAAAGGTTTAAAGAGTATAAAAAATGAAGTGGATATTGTCCTTATCCACGATGGGGTCCGTCCTTTTTTGAGTCAGAGGCTCTTGAAGGACGTTATAAAATGCGCTGCGCAATTTAAAAATGCAATTACAGCTATCCCTGTAAAGGATACCTTAAAAAAGATTGATAAAAAAGGCTGTGTGGAAGAGACTATTTCCCGTGATGCTGTCTGGCATGTCCAGACTCCGCAGGCCTTTGACTACCACCAGATTATGGAGGCGCATGAGAAGGCGTCCAAAGATAATTTTTATGGGACAGATGATGCAGGACTGGTGGAGAGGTGCGGGTATCCGGTTAAGATTGTAGCGGGGACACCGCAGAATATAAAAATAACTATGCCGGAGGACCTCACTATGGCTGAAGCGATATTAGAGTTAAGTAGTAAAGATTAAGTATTCGTATGATAAAGGTAGGATATGGAGTAGATTTTCATCGCCTTGTGAAAGGAAGGAAACTTATTTTAGGGGGGATAGATATAGATTATCCTTTAGGTCTTGAAGGGCACTCAGACGCTGATGTGATTATACATGCAATAAGTGACGCAATCCTTGGAGGCGCGGGCCTCGGGGACATTGGAAAATATTTTCCTGAAACCCCGGAGTATAAAGACATATCAAGTATAGAGATTTTGAAGAGAGTAAACAGGATGCTTCCCGGAGATGCATCTATTAACCACATTGACCTTACGTTTATCGGGGAGGAGCCGAAGATAGCGCCCTGCGCAGAAGAGATGAAGGGTAAGATTGCCAATGCCCTGGGCATCAGGGGAGAGATGGTAAATATCAAGGCTACTACTACCGAGGGATTAGGCGCGGTTGGGGAGAAGAAAGGCCTGGGGTGCCAGGCTGTTGTTACACTGGAGGTGGGGAAAAAATGAAAAAAGAAATACAAGCTGTTTTTGAAAGAGATCCGGCAGCGCGTAATACCTTTGAGGTGATTTTGACCTATTCGGGACTCCATGCTATATTCTTCTACCGTCTTTCCAATTTTCTCTTGCGCTTGAATGTCCCTGCTTTGCCAAGGTTTGTCTCACAGGTGGCGCGGTTTTTAACCGGTATTGAGATTCACCCGGGCGCCAGGATTGGAGAGGGATTGTTTATTGACCATGGAATGGGAGTGGTGATTGGCGAGACTTCTGTGATAGGAGATAACGTAACTCTTTTTCAGGGTGCTACTCTCGGCGGGACAGGCAAGGAAAAGGGCAAACGCCATCCCACCTTAGGGAATAATGTAGTCGTCGGAGCGGGGGCAAAGATACTGGGAGATATCACTGTCGGAGACAATGTCAATATCGGGGCTAATGCAGTGGTAATTAGAGATGTCCCTTCTAATTCTACTGTAGTAGGTGTTCCCGGCCGCATAGCGCGCCATAAAGGGAAAAGGCGACCAGGTATTTCGCTTGACCATACGAATCTTCCCGACCCGATTGCAGAGAAGATCACGCAATTACAGGAAACGATTGATGAGCTTGAAGAACATATGGAGTGCTGGAAGAAGGGCGTGCCATGTGCAGCTATTAAGGAAAAACAAAAAGAAAAAGGGGATAAATAGTCTATGAAAAAAGGAATTGGTCTGGTATTAATCCTAATAATTATTACAGGCATAATAGGAGGTATTTTCTGGTATCAGAAAATAAAGACAAAGGGAGAGAGGGAGTTCTATGCGGCAAAGAAACTTTATGAAGAAAAAAGATATGATGCTTCCTATCTTGCTTTTGACTCACTCCTGAAAGATTATCGTCAGGCAATATGGAGTGGCGAGGCGATATATTACGCGGGTAAAAATCTAAGTCTCCTTGGACGCGACAGCGAAGCAAAGGAGTACTGGCAGAGGCTTAAGGATCAATATGGCGATAGCATTCACGGGGAGGAGACAAATTTTTATATAGGACGCAGCTTCGAACGGGAAGGGGACGTAAAAAAGGCGAGGCCCTATTATGAAAAGGTCGTAAAAAAATTTCCTGCAAGTTCCCTGGTAGATGATGCGCTCCTGGGGCTCGGCCGTATATATGAAAAAGAAGGTGAAGTAGAGGATGCATTAGCAAGTATTGAGAAAGTAGCTGCAAATTTTCGAGAGACCCGGGAGGTTGCCCGGGTGATCCTCGATATAGCCGCCCTTTACGAAAAAAAGGAGGAATGGGTAAAATCACTGGACCTTTACTATAAGGTGTGCAAAGATTTTCCCGAAGGAGACCTGGTTCAAAATGCAGAAGATGGTATAAGCCGTATCAATACCCACCTTATTTTTTCGCGTTATCCCACAGAGGATAGTTTTATCTATAGAGTGGAAAAAGGCGATAGCCTTAGTTCTATCGCTAAAAAATTTAATACAACCATAGAGCTTATAACAGAATCAAACGGGTTAAAAACAACTATGCTTAAACCCGGACAGCGGCTTAAGATATTGGAAAGCAAGTTTAGTATAAAGGTAAGTAAAGGGAAGAATAAAGTATATCTTAAAAATAATGACAAACTCATCAAGGTCTACAGGGTCGCAACCGGTAAAGATAATTTAACCCCTGAAGGCAATTTTACTATTGTTAATAAACTCAAGGATCCTCCGTGGTATACCCCGGGAGCTATTATCCCCCCTGGAAGTCCTGAGAATATTCTGGGAAGCCGCTGGATTGGTATTTCAGAAGAAGGCTATGGTTTCCACGGGAGTAATAATCCGGCAGACATTGGTAAATATGTTACAAACGGTTGTGTGCGCCTTCGGGAAGAGGATGTCAAGGAGTTATATAAACTGGTGCCGGTTGGAACGCCGGTAGAAATCATAAAGTAGAAAAAAATGGCAAATAGTCTTGACTTTGAAAAACCTATTATAGAATTAGAAGAAAAGATAAAAGATCTCAGGGAAATGGGCAGGTCCGGAAATATGGACCTATCCTCGGAGATTAATAATTTAGAAAAAAAATTAGGTGATGTCAAAACAAAGATATTTGCCGGTCTCACTGCCTGGCAGAGGGTGAAGTTAGCGCGGCATCCATTACGGCCTTATACCCTTGATTATATCAATTTAATTATGACAGATTTCATCGAGCTCTGCGGAGACAGGACATTTGCCGATGATCCGGCCATTGTAGGAGGACTTGCCAAATTTAATGGCGAGGGAGTAGTAGTCCTGGGACACCAGAAAGGCAGAGACACCAGGGAGAATATCCAACGGAATTTTGGCATGGCCCATCCCGAAGGTTATCGGAAGGCCTTACGCCTGATGAAGCTCGCAGAGAAGTTCAATAAACCCGTTATCTCTTTTCTGGACACCCCGGCAGCCTATCCGGGCGTAGGAGCAGAAGAACGGGGACAGGCTGCGGCTATTGCCCATAATCTTAAGGAGATGAGCGAGTTAAAGGTGCCTATAATAGTTGTTGTCATCGGGGAAGGCGGAAGCGGAGGCGCATTAGGCATCGGGGTCGGCGACAGGATTTATATGCTGGAATATTCTATCTATTCTGTCTGTCCGCCGGAGGCATGCGCGGCTATCCTGTGGAGAGACAGGGCTAAGGCAGGAGATGCAGCCAAGGCCCTCGCTTTAACCAGCAAAGATTTGTTGAAGACAGGGATTATTGATGAGATTATCCCCGAACCATTAGGCGGCGCCCACCGTCAGGCAAATGAGACAGCTCTAAAGATAAAAGAATATTTGATTAAGGGGCTTCAGGGATTAAGGGGATTAGATCACGAAACACTTTTAAAATTACGTTATGAAAAATATCGCTGTATAGGGAGTTTGACTGAAACATGAAAAACGGGCATAACTTGATTGTATAGGAAAGGATAGAAAGTGGACTTGAGCTATAGCTTAATTAAATTAGAGGTCAGGAGTCATCCCCGGTATCTCCGGCTTATCCGGAATGCTACATATGATATAGCGCTGATATGCGGATTTACAGAGGATGAGGCCAAAGACCTCAGGCTCGTTATAGATGAGGCCTGCACAAATGTTATCAAACACAGTTACCGGCATGATTACAGCAAGCCGATTATTTTAAATTTTTTTCTATATGACGATAGATTTGAGATGCTCATAGAGGATTGCGGCAGGAAGGTCCGCCCATCACAGATTCGATCAAGGGACATAGATAAGGTTAGGCCGGGAGGCCTGGGTGTTTATATTATAAAGAAACTTATGGATGTGATGGAATATGATCCTACCGGAAAAGATGGTCCGAGATTAAGATTGGTTAAGTACAGGAAGAAGTCGTAAGTAGTAAGTAATAAGTTATAAAAGCTTACTATAATGGAGTATCCCTTGTCGCAGAAGATGTTGAGTAAAATTTCTTCGATTTTTTACTCAACGCGACTTCGGGATTAATTCGAGCATACACTTTATGAAACATAAAGTGCGCTCTCATTAAAAGGAGGTTTTATGGAGATTAATTCAAGAGAAGAAAACAATGTTAGTATAATTATTCTGGAGGGAGAAGTGGATATATCTTCCACAGACCTCATCCGGGGAAAACTCAAAAAGTTGATAGACGAAAAGAAAAAAGCAATTGTTATAAATCTGGCAAATGTCCCCTATATCGACAGTTCCGGTCTGGGTGTATTCGTAGAGACAATGCAGGAGATGGGTAAATACGGCGGAGAATTAAAATTGGCGGGGTTGACTGATGACGTCAAAAAGGTCTTTGAATTAACACGGCTCACTAATTTTTTCAGCATCTTTGCCGAAGAAAAAGAGGCCATAGCGAGTTTTAAATGAGTCCGCGTAATCCCGGTAGTAATTTAGGGGCGCGTCTTGTAGAAAAGGGTCTTATTACTAAAGAGGCCCTTGCAAAGGCGCAAAAGGCAAGTAAAAGGGGCACCCCTTTGCAAAAGACACTGGTAGAGCAGGGTAGTATCACTGAAGAAAAGCTTATTGACTTTATGGCTAAAGAACTTAATATCCCCTGTGTAAAGATGTCTGATTATGTCATAGACCCTAAGATTGTGAAGATAGTGCCGGAAAAATTAGCGCGGCATTATACTGTCATCCCGCTTTTTAAGGTCCTGGATACCTTGACCATAGCAATGGCTGACCCATCAAATTTCTATGCGATTGAGGATATTAAAATAAAGACAAAGTGCGAGTTAAACAAGGTGCTTGCATCAGAAAAGGATATCAATAAGGCTATAGACAAATATTATGCCGCCGGAGTAGAGATTATGGAAGAGGCCATTAAGGACCTTAAGGAGATCTCCCTTGAGCAAGAGGCAAAGGAGGAAGCAAGTCCCTCCCAGCTCCAGCATGATGCAGAAGATGCGCCTATTGTGAAATTAGTTAATTCTTTTATTGCCCAGGCCATTAATCGCCGCGCTAGTGATATCCATTTAGAACCGTATGAAAAGGATCTCCGCATACGCTACCGCATTGACGGAGTGCTTTACGAGGTGGCTTCACCGCCCAAGAATCTACAGGGGGCACTTGTATCACGTTTAAAGATTTTATCCCAGCTCGATATCGCCGAAAGGCGTCTTCCCCAGGACGGCCGTTTCCGCATGCGCATTAAAGATAAGTCCATTGATCTTCGTCTCTCTACCCTGCCTACGATATTCGGAGAGAAGGTGGTTATGCGAATCCTTGACAAAGGAAGTCTGGCCCTGGATATGAAAGACCTTGGTATGGAAGAGAATATGCTGGCTGGTTTTGAGAAGGCGATAGCATCTCCTTATGGGATGGTGGTTGTGACCGGCCCCACGGGAAGCGGCAAGACAACGACCCTTTATTCTGCCTTAAATAAGGTCAATTCTGTAGGGAAAAATATTATTACCGTCGAGGACCCTGTCGAATACAGGATACACGGCATCAATCAGGTCCAGGTTCAGCCAAAGATCGGCCTGACGTTTGCTGCGGGGCTGCGTTCTATTTTACGGCAGGACCCTGATATTGTTATGGTAGGAGAGGTAAGGGACCTTGAGACGGCTGAGATAGCTATCCGGGCAGCACTTACAGGGCACCTTGTGTTTACTACCTTGCATACCAATGATGCCGTCGGGACACTGGCGCGCCTCGTGGATATGGGGATTGAGCCGTTTCTGGTTGCATCTTCCGTGGTCGTAGTAATGGCTCAGAGACTGGTCAGGAGGATCTGTCCCGATTGCAAAAAAGAATATACACCGCCTCAAGAAATGCAGAAGATTATAAAAGAAAAATTTCCTGATAAAGATATAAAATTCTATAAAGGCGTGGGGTGCAAGAATTGTAACAACACCGGGTATCGCGGTAGAGTCGGGGTGCATGAGGTCCTCTCTATAACAGATGAGATAAAAGAGATGATTATCAACCGTAAGACCCCTGACGAGATTGAGAAGGCAGCCAGGAAACAGGGTTTTATATCCCTTAGTGAGTGCGGCTTGCTCAAGGTGGCAAACGGCATAACTTCTTTAGAAGAAGTCCACAGCTCATTTTTTGAAGTATAAAAGAGCGTATTTCCATTTTTCCATTTTTTATTTGCAAAAATAGAATTATATGTTATAATTACTTTGTGGACAATTTCTAATAAGTTTAAAAATGAGGCCTATAATTTGTGACCATGGGTTAATGCGCAGGATTAACCGTGTAAGGATCCTTAACCTGCTTCGCTTACGGGACTCACTTTCACGTATTGAACTGACCCGGGAGACCGGGCTTGACGGGAAGACTGTGACAAACCTTACCCAGGAGTTATTGGCTAAGAGGTTAATAATTTCAGATGGATATGAAACCTCAAGCGGCGGAAGGAGACCGGAATTATTAAGGCTAAATAGCAATCTAAAACATACCATCGGGATTTATCTGGACCCGGATAAAATTATCGGGGTCCTGGTTGATTTAAGAGGAAATATTCTAAAAGAAGAAATTTTTTCTTTATTTAAAATCTCCAAAAGAAAATATATCTTGTCAGGCATTAAAAAAATTACGCAATCTCTAATAGCTTGTACCACCCGCTCCAGGCTCCTCGGCTTGGGATTTGTGTTTCCCGGGATAATCGATAGGGATAAGGAGACTATTATTCAGTCTTCAAATCTACCTGTTCTTGAAGGGATAAGGATAAAAGAGTATTTTAGAAAAAATTTTTCATTACCTATAGAGATAGAAGACTCCTCCCGGGCAATGGCATTGGGAGAGAAATGGTTTGGCAGGGCTCAAGGCATAGACAATTTCGTGTTTATAGAGCTGGGTGTAGGAATTGGCTGTGCAATACTTAGTAGAAGTCAGCTTCATTATGGGGTGAGTCTCAGTGCAGGAGAGCTCGGCCATACTGTGGTAGATATAAATGGACCCCGTTGCAGATGCGGGCATAAAGGGTGCCTTGAGACAGTAGCCTCTAGCAGGAAGATACTGGAAAAGATATCCGGAAAGGGCAGGAAGGAGGCACAGAAGATTATTGCAGATGCAGGGTATTATATTGGTGTAGGAGTGAGCAACCTTGTCAACCTCTTAAATCCTTCCCATCTTATTATAGGTGGGATAGGTGGGGAGCTAAGTCTGGTAGGAGAAACTTTATTTAAGGCTATAGATAGAGCTATGAAAAAATATACTGTATCTTCATCATATAATGCGGTTCAGGTTATCCCGGCAGCCCTTGGAGAGAAAGGAGGTGCATTAGGCGCAGCTACACTTATTTTAAAAAAGGTATTTGAGTTAAAAGAATTGGAGTAATGGTAGCCGCAGGCTTTAGCCTGCGGTAATTTAAAGGAGTATCCCTTGTCGCAGAAGATGTTGAGTAAAATTTCTTCGATTTTTTACTCAACGCGACTTCGGGATTAATTCGACCATACAATTTATGTGCACGTTGTTTCATAAATTGTGGTCTCATTAAAAGGAGAAAATAATGGTAAAAGAAAAATTAGCTATAGAAGGCGGTAAGGCAGTAGGAGAAGGCGTAACCTTTCCAGGCTGGCCTAATTTTACAGATGAGATTATAAACGCAGCAATGGAACCTCTTCGCACTGGCAAGGTCAATTACTGGACAGGTAAAAACGGTCAGGAATTTGAAAAAAAATTTGCTGAATGGAATGGTTCAAAATATGCCATCTCTACAACCAATGGCACCAGTGCCCTGCATGTGGCTCTGGCAGGACTTGAGATTGGGCCAGGGGATGAAGTAATTGTTCCTTCCTATACATTTATCGCTTCATCTTTTTGTGTGCTTCAGGCAGGTGCTATTCCTGTATTCGCAGATGTGGATGACAAAAAGACCCACTGTATATCTCCCAGGGATATTGAAGCAAAGATCACTAATAAAACAAAGGCCATTATCCCGGTGCACCTTTATGGCAATGTCTGTGACATGGATGAAATATTAGCTATTGCTAAAAAACACAATCTCTATGTCATAGAAGACTGCGCTGAGACGCACGGCGGTACATATAAAGGAAAGAAGGTAGGCACTATGGGAGATGCAGGTGCTTTTAGTTTCTGTCAGTCTAAGTCATTTACAACTGGCGGTGAAGGAGGAATGGTCACAACTGACAATGAGGAAGTAATGTGGAGGTGTAAGTCTTTCCGTGACCATGGGTACGATGTCTCCAAGCGACTTAGTCTGATGGAATTAGAAGGAAAGCTTCCATATATACATAATATAGTTGGTTTTAATTACCGCATGACTGAAATGCAGTCAGCAATAGGGATAGCAGAACTTAAGAGATTTGATTCCTGGAACTTGCCCCGCAGGCAGAAAAATGGATCTGTACTTATAGAAGAGCTAAAGGATTGTCCTTTAGTCATTGGCCTTCCTATTCACAACCAGGACAACAAGACAAATGGTTTCTTTGTTTTTCCTATTGTTGTGGATATTGATAAATTTAATGTAGATATTGGTAAGTTGCGTGATACAATTGATGCTGAGAAGGTTCCTGTATGGAGATGCTTCTGGCCACAGTGTTATAAAGAAAAGGCCTTTCAGGAACACAATGGCTTTGGCAGGGCAAAGTTTCCTTTTAAGTCAAAGGAGTATACAAACCCTGCTTCTGTAAAGTATAATGAGGTTCAATGCCCGAATTCTGCATGGCTTGAGGCGCGGACATTTATAACCTTGTGCCACCCCATGCTTGAGGAGAATCATATGCGACTAATTGCCAGGGCTATCAAAAAGGTAGTTTTAGGTCTGGTGAAATAATGGTAAAAATAGGCATTGCCCGGATAGACATCACACCTAAAAGGCCAGTTTGTCTGGCTGGTTACTTCAATAAGAGGATATCAAATGGGGTGCTGGATAAACTATATGTTAAGGTGGTTATTCTAGAGAAAGAAAAATTCACTTTAGCAATAATTACCCTGGATCTGATAGGGCTTTCCTATGAGGATGTAGATAGGATCAGGAGACGCCTCAATAAACGCTTTGGTATTCCGACTGAACATATCATTATCTCCTGTACCCATACCCATACAGCCCCAGCCACATATTCCAGCTTTGAAGTAAAAAAAGAAAAGCAATTTATGAAAAGGCTGATTCCTCTTATTGAAGAGGCCTTTAAAAAGGCCCTCAGTACTAAAAAAGAAGCAGAGATTTATATAGCCAAGATTCGAGAGTGGAGGCTATCTTTTAACAGGCGTTATATAATGAAAGATGGATCTGTAGTTACAAATCCTCCCAGAAGGAGTCCTGAAATAGTTAAGCCGGAAGGCCCAGTTGACAATCTCATTACCAGCCTTGTTTTTATCTCTTCAGGCAAAATAATCGGCCTTTTAATAAATGCTACCAATCATGTTGATGCTACAGGTGGAAATAAGATTTCAGCTGGTTGGCCAGGCCACTTGTCTCGAGAACTCAATAAAGCCTTAAAAGGAAGATTCCCTGTTCTGGTTCTGACTGGAACTGCTGGAAATATAAATCATTGTGATCCTAATCTTTTTAAAATCCATTGTTCTCATAGAGAGGCACAGAGACTTGGCAAGGCCTATAGCAGATATATCCTCAAGTCCTTAAAGAAAAGGGTGCTTCTAAAAGAGCCTGCGCTTTCCTGCATTTCTAAGAAATTAAATATTCCTTATCGAAAGGTAAGTGCTATTCAAATTAAAAAGGCAAGAGACCTGTTAAAGGTTCCTTTTTTCCTGCCCTTGAATGACCTTACCTCAGAAGACCTGGCAGCAGGCAATATCGTAGTCAAGAGATTATTTGCCAAGGAGTTATTGAAATTTGTTAGTTTAAAAAAGAAAAGAGATATGCTTGATATCACTGTCTTTAAGATAGGGTCTCTGGCTCTTGTGGGTATTCCGGGTGAGCCATTTGTAGAGATTGGCCTGGCTATAAAGAATTCAAAAATTTCCCCACATATTATAGTTACAGGCAATACCAATGGTAGTGCTGGCTATATTCCATTAAAGAAACATTTTCAAAAAGGCGGTTACGAGACCTGCACTCATCCTTATAATCGCTTTTCTAAAGATCTGGGGGAGAGGATAATTAAAGTAACTGTTGATATGTTAAAAGAAAGGAGCTAATCATGGTAAAGTGGGGAGTAATTGGAGCGTGCGGCATAGCTAAGAGAAGAACTATTCCTGAAGGGATTGTACCTGCAAAGAACGCAGAACTTGTTGCAGTTATGGATGTTGATGAGAAGGCAGTTATAGAGGCTGCTCAGAAATTTGGCGGGGTTAAATATTATACTAAAGAAGACGACCTTTTAAAAAATCCAGATGTAGATGCTGTATATATTGCTACCCCTGTCTGTCTCCATGCCTCTCAAGTAATAAAGGCAGCTAATGCAAAAAAACATATCTTCTGTGAAAAACAGATGGCTATGACTGTTGCTGATTGCGAGAAGATGATTAAGGTATGCAAAAAAAATAAAGTAAAACTTTCCCTGGGGTATCTAATGCGCTATAACGTATATCATAAGGAGATAAAGGAGATGCTCAATAAAGGTTTGCTGGGAACGCCTGTAATGGCCAGGGCACAGCTCTCCTGCTGGTATCCAGAAATTGCTGGGGCCTGGCGCCAGGAACCAGCAAAAGGTGGAGGAGGCTCACTTATTGATATGGGCACGCATTGTATAGATCTCCTGGAGATGTTTTTTGGAAAGACAAAAGCGGTCTCCTGTTTTTTGACCAATCGCGCCTTTAAGTATCCGGTAGAAGATACTGCCATAGTAAATCTTGAGTTTCAGAATGGTGTTATTGGCATAGTAGACAACTGCTTTAGCATCCCTGATGCCTCATCTAAGAATCGGCTTGAGATATATGGGACCAAAGGTTCTATCTTGGCTGAAGGGACTATTGGACAGGCACCTGGCGGAGAGGTGAGTGCGTATCTAGAAAAAGAAGCGAAAGGATATACAGCTGAGCAGGCAAGGACAACCTCAACAGAAGAGAAGATAACCCTAACCCCTGTAAATACCTATCAGGCTGAGATAGAGGATTTTTCTTCATGTATAGAAGAAGACCGAGAGCCTTCTTTCACTGGAGAACATGGCCTCTGGAACCAAAAGATTGTTTTAGCCTGTTATGAATCTGCTCGAAAAAGAAAAGCTATAAGCGTAGGATAAAATTTTATTTGAAAAATCCCACAATGTTGGTATAGTAATTTGTATGGAAAAGATTAAGGTTATAATTTATGGATGCGGTGTTATGGGGCGAAGGACTGTTGAGGCGCTCCTTGATAAAAAAAGTTTTGAGATTGTCGGAGCCATAGATATAAACCCCGAACTTATAGGGAAAGAGTTAGGAGGCGTTAAAATTCAAAAGGATGCCGATGAACTTTTTTCTAAAGTAGCAAAGCATGCCCATGCTGTTGTGCTTACCACGACGTCTCATTTAAAGAGCGTATTTCCACAAATAACCCAATGCCTGAAAGCTCGTTTGAATGTTATCTCTACCTGCGAAGAACTGTCCTATCCATGGAAGTCTAATCCTGAACTTGCCGAAGAGATTGATAACCTGGCAAAGGAACATAAAGTCACTGTGGTAGGGACAGGCATTAACCCCGGCTATTTAATGGATACCCTTCCACTTATGCTTACTGCCCCCTGCCTCAAGGTAAAATCCATTAAAGTAGTACGAATGATGAACTCTGCCAAACGCCGGATCCCTTTCCAGG
>JADHWT010000041.1 GCA_016783345.1 Candidatus Omnitrophota bacterium
CAAGATTCTTCAAAAAGGATACATGCTCAACAATATCTGAACCCATATGGGGATGCTCAGTTATACTTGCAAATTCATCTGGAGTAAGTCTTCCGGGTTTCTGAAGGATATCGGCGTTTATGCCAATCTTTCCAAGGTCATGGAGGAAACTTGCATACTGAATGGCCTTTACCTCGGTTTCTGAAAGATGCATTTCATTCGCAATAGCCACAGCATACTGCATCACCTTCTCTGAGTGGCTATGTGTATAGGCATCCTTGGCATCGATTACTGCAGCCAATGCCCTGATGGTATTAAGATACCCTGCCTTTAATTCTCTAAAGAGCCGGGCATTTTCTATTGCTATAACTGCCTGAGAAGCAAACATAGAAAGAAGCTGTATATCCTCCTTAACAAAATTCTTCTCTTTTTTAGAATAGACTGAAAGGACGCCTAAAATACGGTCTCCTTTCCTAAGGGGAACAGAGAGAAGAGAGGTGAGTCCTTCTTCAACAGCAACGCGTGTATGACAATAGCGTTTGTCTTTCTTTATATTGTTTATAAGTAAAGGTTTTTTCCTCTTTGCCACAATCCCTGCAATACTTTCTCCTATCTTGATTCTCCGTTTACGCCTGTAGGATTCGCTTAAGCCCACATATGCCCCCAGGATAAGCTCTTTTTTTCTCTCATTGAGAAGTCTGATTGTGGATGCATCTACACCAAGGATATGAGTGGCAGTAGTTGTGATAAGTAGAAGCACGTCTCTGAGGTCCAGGGTAGAACTTACTGTCTGGCCCACTTCATATAAGGCATGAAGTTCCTCTATCTTATGCTTTAAGTCTTCTCTTGCCCTGTTATATAAAATTGCATTAGATATAGCCAGAGAAGACTGAGATGCCAGTGCAGTAAATAAATCAACCTCTGTAGGCTTGAAATTACGTATAGCTTTTCTATAAAGACTTAAGACACCTATCTTTTTACCATCGAATAAAATAGGCGCACCAAGATAGGATTTAAATTTTCCAAGTTTCCCGATTGATTTTTCAGCCTCACGCTCATCAGTAGAGACATCGTTTACAGCTAAAGGTTTCCCCTGCTTAAATACATAGCCTGTCAGCCCCTCTCCGATCTTAAGCCTAACATTTTCTACTGCCTTTTTAGGAATCCCCATGCCTACCTTAGGCACAAGGTATTTCCCATCTTCCAGCAGCCATATCTCACAGGCACGAAGGTTCATAGCCTTTAAGATACGGCGGACAATCTCATGTAATAGTTTTTCCATATTCTACGGAGCCAGTCCCAATTTTTGCCTCGGGGCGTCAGCCCAGAGGAGCTCCAGATCATAAAACTCCCTTAACTCTTTAACAAAAAGATGCACAACAAAATGACCGGCATCCAATATTACCCAGCGCCCTCCCTCACGTCCTTCAGTGTGATTGATCTTGACCTTTTTCTTTTTTAAACTCTTTATAATCTCATTAAGTATTGCCTTTATCTGGACTGTTGATTCTCCGCTCGCTATGACAAAGTATTCTGTAAAACTGCAGAGTTTGCGCATATCCAGGATAACCACGTCCTCTGCCTTTTTCTTCTTGCATATAGTTACTGCGTCTTTAAGGCCTTTTACTCGAGGTGTTTTACGCTTTAAGCTTTTCGTTTTACGTTTCTTTGATATAGCTTATATCTCCTTATATATTTCTCCACCTTTTCAGGGACCATGTAGGTGATGGGCTTGCCCTCCTTAATGCGATTTTTTATATAGCTTGAAGATATACCTATGGAGGTAATAGAAAGAGTGCGCATTGATGGCAGCTCCCCTTTCGCATTTGCCAGTGAAAATCCAGGCCGATTTATTACAACCAAATTGCATAAATCCAAAAATGTATCAACATCTTTCCATGTAGAAATATCCATCACAGCATCAACCCCTAAGATAAAATAAAATTCTGTCTTTTTGCCATATTTTTTCCGGAGTTCCCTCATGGTATCAACTGAGTAGGACTTTCCTCCCCTGTCTATCTCTAAGGTGCTTACGGAAAAATATGGTATTTTCTCGATTGCAAGCTTGAGCATATTGAGTCTGTGCGCGGCAGCGGCTAAATTTTTTTCAACCTTATGCGGGGGATGGGCTGACGGAACAAAAATAACCCGGGTCAGTTCCATCTTCTCTCTCACTTCCTGCGCAGCCACAAGATGGGCATTATGTACAGGATTAAATGTCCCGCCAAATATGCCTATCTTTACCACGTTATGCTTCTCCTCTCACCTTCTCACCTGTCCTTTTCCGCGGACAATATATTTATAGCTGGTAAGTTCCTCCAGCCCCATAGGACCCCTGGCGTGAATCTTATCGGTGCTTATACCAATCTCTGCGCCCAGGCCGAACTGATTACCGTCGGTAAACCGCGTTGATGCATTGACATAGACACAGGATGAATCTACTTCCGTAGTAAACCTCTTTGCCCTGGCAGGATTTGTAGTTACAATAGCCTCGGAAAGGCCGGAACTATATGTATTGATATGCTCAATAGCTTCGTCTAGATCCGCTACAATCTTTATAGAGAGGATAAGGTCCAAATATTCTGTGTGCCAATCTAATTTAGTTGCCTCTTTTATACCAGACAAAATCCTGCACGTCAGATGACACCCGCGCAGTTCCACTCCTTTTGTCATGAGTGCCCTGCCTATCCCGGGTAAAAATCCATTAGCAATGTCTTTATGTATAAGGAGTGTCTCCATGGCATTGCATACCCCCGGCCTCTGGGTCTTGGCATTCAAAATAATCTTTTCAGCCATCTTATATTCAGCGCCCTTATCAACATATGTATGGCAGAGTCCCTTGTGGTGTTTGATAACAGGGATATTAGAAAGACTGATTACACGTTTTATCAAATTCTCTCCACCCCGCGGAATAACCAGGTCTATGTATTGAGATAATTTCAACAGCTCCTCTACATCCTTATGGCTTGTAGTTCTCAGCATGGATATAGCGCCAGCGGGGATACCTGCTGAGGCAGCAGCATCGGAAAGTATTGTTTGAAGAGCGAGATTAGAATAAATAGCCTCACTCCCTCCGCGAAGTATCACTGCATTCCCTGACTTTAACGTAAGGGCAGCTGCGTCAGCAGTCACATTGGGTCTGGACTCATAGATAATGGCTATTACGCCTATAGGCACTCGAACCTTAGCAATCTCAAGGCCATTTGGCCTCCTCCACTTCTTTATGATAGAACCAACAGGGTCTGATAGATGCACCACCTCTTTTAGCGAATCTACCATATCCTCAATCCTCTTATCATTTAGTCTAAGGCGGTCAATAAAACTGGATTTATACTCCCGCTGCTCTGCCTGCTCTATATCCCGTCTATTCTCGTTTAATATCCTCTTCTTTTCTTTTTTTAAGGCAGCTGCCATGGCGGTCAGCGCTTTATTTTTTGTAGACGTGGGGATGTAGGCGAGTTTTCTTGCGGCCTCTTTAGCCTGCCTGGCGATATCAATTACTTTCATTTTTTATTGTTCATAAAATCATCAATAATACTCTTTGAAATCTTTTTAGAAGATGGAATAAACAGGGTCCCGATATTTTCTCCTTCCACTACCTTCAGCAACACTTTCTTTCTTAAGCCGGAGGCAATGACCATCGCCGAGCTTCCTTCTGTAACTAAACGAGCTGCCGTGACCTTAGAACTCATCCCGCCGCGGCTTGTGTCTTTTTTTGTTCCAAGGGCGACACGCTCAATCTCCGGTGTAATCTTCGTAACTTCCTGGATAACCTCTCCTTTGTCTGCATTTTTGTATAACCCCTCTACATCAGTCAGGATAATGAGAAGTTCAGCCCTTAAAAGATTTGTGAGGAGCGCAGCCAGGATATCGTTATCTCCGAATTTATTCCCATAATGCAGCTCATCCACTGCTACAGCATCATTTTCATTTATAATAGGGATTACCTTTAAATCCAATAACGTATAGAGGGTATTTGCGGCATTGAGATAACGCTGACGGTTCCGAAAATCGTCCTGGGTAAGGAGAACCTGACCAACACTTATCCCTGCTTTTCTGAAAAGGTTGTGATACATCTCCATCAGGAGGCTCTGGCCTATAGAAGCTGCGGCCTGCTCTACGGGTAATTTCCCGGGCCTTTTCTTTAGACCCAGCTCATTAAGCCCCAGTCCGATAGCGCCGGAGGTGACAAGAACTACCTCAATGCCCCTGTCTCTAAGCCATTTAATCTGGTGGACTAATTCCTTTAAAAAACCTTTCCTTATATTCCCTTTTTCTGTGAGGAGACTGGTCCCTACCTTTATGACTATCCGGCGAAAATGTTTAATCTTTTTGCGATACTGCATTTAAGCTTATCCAATCCTTTCCCTTCCTTCGCTGAGATAGGGATTATTTTTATTTTAACTTTCTGTTTAAATTGTCTAAGATTTTCCCTGGCTTCCGGTAAATCCATTTTGTTGGCTGCAAGTAATATTTTTTTATTCAGTATATCCTTTCTATACGCGCTTAGCTCGCGGCGAAGGATAGAATATTCTTCCCAGGGCTTTCGCTCAGCCCCGCTCATGTCAACGAGATGTATCAGCGCCGTGGTCCTGCCGAGGTGCCGCAGGAATCTATCCCCGAGACCTCTTCCTTGCGAAGATCCCTCGATAAGTCCTGGAATCTCAGCAAGAATAACTCTCTTATAGCCAAAGCTCAGTTCCCCTAATTTAGGTGAAAGTGTGGTAAATGGATAACCTGCTATTTTAGGAGAAGCAGCAGTGAGGGCGTGAAGGAGTGTAGATTTACCTGCGTTTGGAAAACCAATTAGCCCGACGTCAGCGAGCAGTCTTAATTCCAGGTATATTTTTTTTTCTTCGCCTTTCTCTCCGGACTGACTGAATGCGGGCGCCTGCCTGGTCGGTGTTGTAAAATTTTCATTACCTTTTCCTCCGCGGCCTCCGCTGCATATCCTGATTCTAGTCCCGGGCTTAACAAGCTCTCCTAATTGCTCGCCTGTATCTTTATCAAAAATAATAACACCCGGCGGCACAAATATAATTAAATCCTTTCCTCTCGCTCCGGTCTTTTCACTCCCCTGTCCATGACGCCCATTAGAAGCCCTCAGATGTCTTGGATAGAGATAATCAATAAGGGTATGAAGACCTGCCTTTGCTTCTAAGCATACATCCCCGCCATTACCGCCACCTCCTCCATCCGGGCCGCCACGGGGATTACTTCTCGTCCTTCGAAAGCTTGTACAACCGCGGCCTCCATCTCCGGCCTTTGCAAAGATAGTGGCCTCATCTACAAAAGATTGTTTAACTCCTCGCACCAAGCTTATGAATGGACACTAATTTTTTTTCGAAGGCTGCTGCCTTCAAATACAACTCTTCCGCCGGCCTTAGCGAATAATGTGTTGTCACGCCCCTGACCAACATTTGTCCCCGGCCAGAATTTATTGCCTCTCTGACGCACCAGGATAGTGCCTGCCGTGACTGTTTGTCCTCCGGAGGCCTTTAGACCAAGCCGTTGTCCGGCACTATCCCTGCCGTTCCTGGTACTACCCTGACCTTTAGTATGTGCCATAATTGTTCCTCCCTCTCAGCATTAAGTCGTAATTTTTACGATTTTTACCTCGGAAAGTTCTCTGCGGAATCCCTTTTTCTTCTGATGATGTTTCCTGCGTTTATACTCGTATGAAATCACCTTTTTATCTTTAAAATTCCGCATCAGCTTCCCCTCGACCTTTACACCCTTGAGATAAGGGTTCCCGATCTCTGCCTTTTTTCCGTCTTTAAAAAACAGCACTTTAGAGAAGTTTACTTTATTCCCCTCCTTCTTATCTAACTTTGGAAGGATAAGGATATCTTCCGGAGATACCTTAAACTGTAATCCGCCAGACTCTATTATTGCATACATATGACGCTCCTTATAAATATTTACTCAATAACGTTATCTCCTTTTTTTATATTATCATAGCTTCATCTATGTGTCAATTATTTTACCTGTCCTTTTTTTTGCGATTTTTTTCTATTGCGGATATAGGAAAATTATGGTGTAATAATCTCTCAGGAGAATTAAATATGCCAATCACGCCTTGCAGGCAAAAGTGGAAAGGTACCTTGACAGACAGGGAGAGGTTTAATCGCCAGATGCATTATACCCCAGTTGACAGGTGTTTCAATATGGAATTTGGATACTGGCAGGAAAATTTTGAAAAGTGGGAGGAATTTAAAAAAAACAATATTACAAATAATATTGAGGCAGATATATTTTTTAATTTCGATGAGATAAAAGGAATAGGCGGTAATATCTGGATGATCCCGGCATTCGAACACGGCAAGGTCATATCAGAGACCGCTGATAAAAAAATTATTCTGAATAAGGACGGGCTCATGGCAGAAATCCCAAAGGATGGGCATGATACGATCCCCCATTATATAAAACCATCAGTTGTGACTCCTGCTGACTGGAAAGAGTGTAAAAAAAGATTTTCCCGTGAGCATCCGGATAGAAGAATAGATATTGAGAAACTAAAAAAGATGCATCCTGAAGATAGGACATATCCCCTTGGTGTCGATTGCGGATCCATGATCGGAAAGATAAGGAATATGCTGACATTTGAAGGTCTGGCATACGCAACTTACGACTATCCTGAGATGGTTCAAGATATGGTTGAGACAGCATGTCTTCTTGTAGAAGACTTCCTGGATCAGGTCCTGCCTCATTTCCAGTTTGATTTTGCATCGGGCTGGGAGGATATATGTTTTAAAAACGGACCGATTGTCTCAGTTGACTTTTTTAATAAAGTAGTTGTTCCAAGATATAAAAGAATAAATAAAAAACTTAAAAAATTTAATATAGATATTTGGTATATCGACTGTGATGGTGATGTCCGGCCGATACTTAAAGGGTTCTTAGAAAGCGGAATTAACTGCCTTTTCCCATATGAAGTAAATGGATGCACACATCCACGAGAACTACTTAATGAATATGGCAAGGAACTCCGGATTATGGGAGGTGTTGATAAGATTAAACTTATAGAGGGTCCTGGGGCGATTAAAAAATATTTGGAGACACTGGTCCCGCTTGTAGAAAGAGGAGGGTTTATCCCCTTCTGTGACCACAGGTGCCCGCCGGATGTGAAATATGAAAACTATATTTATTACCTTGATCTTAAAAAAAAAATGTTCGGGATGAAGGAGAATTAAAAAATGGATAAAGAAAAAAAAGAACTGCAGAATATAATCAATACTGTAAAGGCCCTCAGTATGGATGGGGTGCAGAAGGCAAACTCAGGTCATCCGGGATTTCCTATGGGCATGGCTGACGTTGCAACAATATTATGGACGAAATTTTTGCAGTTTGACGCGAATGCAAAATGGCCGGATCGCGACAGGTTCGTGCTTTCCGCCGGGCATGGCTCAATGCTGCTCTATTCCCTCCTCCATCTCGCCGGATTTAATCTCTCTTTGGAAGACCTCAAAAATTTTCGCCAATGGGGAAGTCACACCCCGGGGCATCCTGAATATGGTCTGACCCACGGCGTGGAAACAACAACAGGTCCGTTGGGCCAGGGTTTCACAAATGCTGTAGGAATGGCACTGGCCGAGGCAATGCTCGCGGAGACATTTAACACTGAAAAATATAAGATTGTTGACCACTATACCTATGCACTGGTCAGCGATGGTGATCTCATGGAGGGTCTATCCGGGGAGGCTGCCTCATTCGCAGGGCACCTGGGCCTTGGAAAGATGATTTTTTTCTACGACGATAACCATATCACAATTGAGGGGAATACCTCTCTTGCATATTCTGATGATGTTGAAAGGCGTTTTCAAAGTTACCACTGGCACGTCCTCAAGGTAGACGGCTATAAGCACGCAGAAATAAGCCGCGCCATCAAAGAGGCGCAGCGCGAGAAGGGACGGCCTTCTCTTATAATATGTAAGACTCACATCGGCAAAGGCAGTCCGAATAAAGAAGACAGCGCCAAGGCGCATGGCGAACCTCTGGGAGAAGAAGAAGTAAAATTAACAAAGAAGAATATTGGGTGGCCGGAAGACGTGCTTTTTTATGTGCCTCCCGAAGTGAGGGAAGCGTTTTGCAAACGGAATGAAGAACTAAAATCAGTTATCTCAGAGTGGGAAGAAAGATTTAAAAAATACCGAAAGGAAAATCCTGAGCTTGCCGCTCTCTGGGATGAATTTATGAGTAAAGATATCCCTAAGGATTTGGGGCATGCCCTGCCTGACTTTAGAGATGCAAAACCAATGGCAACACGAAATGCTTCCGGTGAAGTTCTTCAAAAAATAGCTGAAGTGGTTAAAAATCTTGTCGGTGGCTCGGCAGACCTTGCGCCATCAACAAAGACCATGCTAAAAAACTATCCCTCTATCAGCCCGAATAATTTTAAAGGCCGGAATATTCATTTCGGCGTACGCGAACACGCAATGGGAGCAATCATCAATGGGATGGCCCTGCATGGGGGTCTTATTCCTTATGGCTCTACATTCCTGGTATTTGCTGACTACATGAGACCTGCTATCAGGCTCGCAGCTATGAGTAAACTTCGGCTCGTATATGTCTTTACCCACGACAGTATCTTTGTAGGTGAAGACGGACCTACCCATGAACCTGTAGAGCAGATAGCAAGTCTCCGGACAATACCCTATTTAGTAGTAATAAGACCGGCTGATGCCCAGGAGACCGCTTGCAGCTGGAAAGTAGCCTTAGAGAGAAAAGACGGGCCTGTAGCATTGATTCTGACAAGACAAGGGCTGCCAATACTCGATAGAAATATCTTTCCGCCGGCAAAACTCCTTGAGAAAGGGGCATATATCCTTAAAAAAGAAGAAGGCGGGATACCGGATCTGATTATCATTGCCACAGGGTCTGAAGTGCATCCGGCGCTTGAGGCGACTCTCGCTTTAGCCCATGAAGGCATAAAGACGAGACTCGTCAATATGCCGAGCCAGGAACTTTTCGAAGAACAGGATACTGCTTATAAAGAGGAGGTCTTACCTCCTGAAATTACAAAGAGACTGGTGGTTGAGGCAGGAATATCATTTGGGTGGGAAAAATATGCCGGGCCAGAAGGGATTATTGTAGGTATTAACCGCTTCGGCGCATCTGCTCCTTACAAAATCCTGGCGGAAAAATTTGGCTTTACAGCAGAAAACATCCTGAAACAGGCAAAAAAACTGCTATAACAAAAAATCCCCCGGTCCATTCTCCTTCCCCATTCTTGGCCTTTTCGATAGATTTAAAAAATCGGTAGTATTTTTACAAAAAATGCAGCAAGAAAATTTAAGGAATTCTGAGATTGCTTCGGCTATTCATTCCGCAGTCTAAAGACTGCGACTACCAACTTAACCTCGCAATGACAGATAGGGATTTCTCGGC
>JADHWT010000042.1 GCA_016783345.1 Candidatus Omnitrophota bacterium
ACCACTACAGCGTCAAACCACCCGCACCGTCTGGGTCTTAAGGTTGTTGCACCGTATTCTTTGCCTTTTATCCTCATCTTTTCCTCAAATTGAGGTTCGAATTGAGTCGGTAGAGGCCCTTCTCCTACGCGGGTAGTATAGGCCTTGGCTACTCCAAGGACTTTATCAATCTTAGTAGGGCCAACACCTGCGCCTGTACACACCCCTCCGGCAACAGGGCTTGAGGAGGTAACATAGGGATATGTCCCGAAATCTATATCCAAAAAAGTCCCCTGGGCCCCTTCGAAAAGGACCTTCTGTTTTTTAGAAATAGCTTCATTTATCATAAGAGAGGTATCGGCGATATAAGGACGGAATTTTTGCGCATAGGGGAGATATTCTTTCTCTATATCTGCCGCGCGAACCTTTTTCTTGCCATAATAACTTTCCAGGAGATAATTTTTTTCTCTAAGATTTATCTCTAATTTTTTTCTAAAGGTATCTCTATCCATAAGGTCGCTCAACCTTATACCTATCCTTGAAATCTTATCTATGTAGGTTGTCCCGATGCCGCGGCCGGTGGTGCCGATCTTCATGCTCCCTCTTGCCTCATCTTTAATTTTATCCAGGAGCTTATGATAGGATAAAATAACATGCGCCCTGTCACTTATGAAAAGCCTCCTCTCACATTCTATCCCCCCTTTCCTTAGAGATTCTATCTCCTCGAAAAGAGAAATAGGGTCTATGACCACCCCGTTACCTATGATACATTTTTTATCCGGATGAAGGATGCCGGAAGGGATGAGGTGAAAGATAAATTGTTTATCTCCGACTATGACTGTGTGGCCGGCATTAGCCCCTCCCTGATACCGGCATACCATATCACACTTTGAAGCCAGGAGGTCTATAACCTTTCCTTTGCCCTCGTCTCCCCACTGCGTTCCGACTACTACTAATGTAGACATTTGAATTTCCTTATATAAGAGATGAGCCCGCCTTCCTTTAATATATCCTGCATAACCCCTGGCAGAGGCCTAATCTTTAACCTCGTGCCCCTGGTGTCATTGCGAACTATCTCCTTGTTTAAATCAAGACTTAACTTGTCCCCTTCTTTAATCTTCCTTGTATCGCATTCAAAAACAGGCAGTCCGTTGTTTATAGCATTACGAAAAAATATCCTGGCAAAAGACGATGCCAGGATGCAGCTTATTCCTGAAATTTTTAATACCAGAGCTGCATGCTCGCGGCTGGAACCAAGACCGAAATTTTTACCTGCTACAATGAAATGCCCATGCTTTATTTTTTTAGAAAGAGCGGGGTCCAGATCCTCAAAGATATGTTTAGAAAGTTCCTTAATGTCATTTCGCAGATGAAAAAGTCTGCCCGGACAGATTAGATCCGTGCTTATGCTGTCCCCTACTTTAATGGCCCTTCCTTTTAGCTGCATTATAAATACTCCCTCGGATCAGTAATCTCTCCTGTTAAGGCTGATGCAGCGCAAGTAGCAGGAGAGGCGAGATAGATAAAGGCATTGGGGTTTCCCATTCTCCCTGTAAAATTACGATTCTGAGTAGAGAGACACACTTCTTCATCTCCCAGGATACCTCCGTGGACACCCACGCATGGCCCGCAGCCCGGCGGGAATAAAACTATCCCTGCCTCAAGCAGGGTAGATATAATCCCCTTTTCCTCTGCCTCTAAGAGAATCTCGCGAGATGCCGGCGCTACGAGAACCCTGACGCCCTTCCTGCACCTGCGGCCTTTTAAAATTTTAGCCACAACCTCTAAATCTTCAAGCCTTCCGTTTGTGCAGGTGCCTATGAAAATCTGGTCTAATTTTTTTCCTCTGACATCTGATACGGTCCTGACATTGTCAACTGCATGAGGCAGGGCTACAAGCGGGACGAGTCTGGAGACATTTTCCGTAAGTATTATCTCAAAATGCGCATGATTATCAGAATTAAGAGGCTTAAAATCCTTTCCCCTCCCCTGTCCTTTTAGATACTTATGGGTTATTGTATCCGCTGAAAATATCCCGGCTTTCGCTCCTACTTCAACTGCCATGTTGGCCATGGTAAGCCTTCCGGACATACCCATTTTCCTGATAGTCTCTCCATGGAATTCCAGGGTCTTATACGTAGCCCCATCTGCCCCAATCCGTCTTGCGAGGTTAAGGATAAGGTCTTTTGCAAAAACCCCCTTGGGGAATTCTCCGGATACATCTATCCTTACAGTCTCCGGGACCTTAAGCCACGTCTCTCCGGTTGCCATGGCACAGGCCAGGTCTGTTGACCCCATACCGGTGCCGAAAGCAGCAAGCGCGCCGGCAGTGCACGAATGTGAATCAGCGCCAATGATAATCTGTCCGGGCCTGGCATATCTTTCAACTACTATCTCATGGATAATACCTTCCCCTACATCATAGAGAATTGCCCCTGTCTTTTTACAAAAATTGCGTATTATCGCATGGGAGTTTGAAAGCTCCTGTCTGGGACTCGGGCTGGCGTGATCGATAAAGAAAATAGTCCTTTCGGGCTTAAAAAGTTTTTTTACACCTATCTCTTCAAATTTCTTTATTGCAAGAGGTCCGGTACCGTCCTGAAGCACAAAAAGATCCACGCCGGCAATAGCAATGCTGCCGGGAGAAACCTCTTTCTGGCTATGCGCGCTTATTATCTTCTCAGTTATCGTTCTATTCACGGTTTAACTGTCATTATCTTTCTGGTGAATTCAGGATACTTAGCAATGAATTTAAGCTCGTCATTAGTAAGGGGCTTCTGGGTATGGACATTTGCATACCTGACAAGTTCCAGAACCTTACATGCCTCTTTATCATCCTTAAATGATAGCTCAAGTTTATCATAAATATTGCGGAACCCCTTAATACCGCTATATTCTCCGGCAATAATCTGGCGGCCGGTCTCAACAAGCTCCGGCTCACCCCTTCCTAATTCTTCATAATCATAGAGTTCATAATTGCGCCTGTCTTTTAAGGCGCCGTCAGCGTGTATCCCTGACGCATGGGAAAAGGCATTTGCCCCTACCCCCGGCTGATTTATAGCAAGCGGCACACCAAATGCGTACGCGCCAAAATTGGCTATCTTCCACGCCTTGGACAGGTCTATCTTTTTATCCAGGGTATATCTATTGCCAAACCCGCTGGATTTTTGTAACGCCAGGATTACGGAAATGAGGTCGGCATTTCCAGCGCGCTCACCAAGCCCGTTAACAGTGGTATTGATATAAGCATCCACTCCTCCGTCTATAGCTCCTTTAGCGCCCATAACAGAAGTGGCTACGCCCATACCGAGGTCATTATGGCAGTGAAGCTCTATCGGCAGTTTTATTTCTTCTGCCAGAAGCTTTACCCTCTCATATATTGTCAGCGGGTCATCATAACCTAAGGTATCGCAATAGCGGATGCGGTCAGCCCCTGCCTTTTTTGCAGCCAGGCCAAACTTTATCAAAAAATCCATATGGGTCCTGGAGGCATCCTCGGCATTTACCCCAAGGATCTTTATCCCTTTCTGCCGGGCCAGTTTTACTGCCGCAACCATAGCCTTGATAATGTCATCCCGCAGCATCTTACCACGAAACTTTCCCTTAATCATCTGGTCTGAGGTAGAGATCGAGAGATTGAGATTTCTGACTTTAGTTAAACGAAGCGCCTCTTTCACATCCGCTGGAATTGCCCTTATCCATCCGGAGAGAACAATATTATTTTTAAAAACGCCTTTTTTTGCCATCTCCAGATTCGCATTTATGTAATTGGTTTCGTGTTTTGTCACCGGAAAACCAAATTCACTCTGATGCACTCCCATCTCGTCGAGATAGAGGTTAATCATGGTCTTCTCTAACTTTGCGAGCCCTAGCCTTGCAGTCTGTACCCCGTCCCTGTTAGTTACGTCTAAAATATAAATTTTTTTCATAATTTAACTACCTTAACTTCCTTCATCTCCTTTATCTTTTTGAGGTTCCTTAAGACCTGGGGGGCAACAGGGCTGTCTATATTTAAAATTGTGAGTTCTCTCCCGCCCCGTTTTCTCCTGCCAAGGCTCATAGCAGCGATATTAATCTTGTGCCTGCCTAAAATAGTTCCAATCTTGCCTACTACCCCTGGTGTATCTTTGTGGATGCAGATAAGCATAATGTCCCGGGCCATGACATCGACGCGAAAATCGTCAATATGGACCAGCCGCGCATCACGATGGCTGAATACTGTGCCGGCGGCACTCACCGCCCCTTTATCTGTCTCAACTGTAACTTCTATAAGATTGGCAAACTCACCTGTATCACTCGACTTTGTCTCCGATACCTTTATATCCCTTTCCCGGGCAACGAGAGATGCATTGACATAGTTAACTGTCTCTTTTAATATGGGCTCGAGAAGTCCTTTAAGTAAGGCCACTGTAACCGGGGTGAGATTGTGTTTAATAACCTCGCCGCTATATCTTAGTTTAACGGACTTAATCCTTCCACTAGACATCTGGGATTCGAAATGGCCTAAGTCTTCAGCAAAGTTTATGTAAGGCCGTAATATTTCATAGACCTCCGGATCAACAGAAGGGACATTGACCGCATTACGAAGGATTTTCCCTTTCAATGCATCAACAACCTGCTGCGCAATTTCTATGGCTACACCCACCTGGCCTTCAACAGTTGAGGCGCCAAGGTGCGGGGTCACTACTACATCTTGCAATGTGAGCAGGGGATTATCCTGCGGCGGTTCTTTCTCAAATACATCCAGCGCAGCCCCTGCTACTTTTTTAGATTTTAATGCGTCGTAAAGTGCCTTTTCATCAACAATACCGCCGCGGGCGCAGTTTATAATGCGCACGCCGTCCTTCATCTCGGATATAGCCTTAGCATCTATTATATGCCTTGTTTTGTTGGTTAGAGGGGTATGGACTGTGATAAAATCTGCCTGTGCAAAAATATCTTTGAGTTTAACTAATTCTATTCTAAAGGCATCCGCCTTTTCTTTTGAAATAAAAGGGTCATAGGCTATGGTCTTCATTCCAAAACCCTTGGCCCTGCGCGCCACTTCCAGCCCTATCCTTCCTAATCCTATCACTCCCAGTGTCTTACCATTTATCTCTACCCCTGTAAATTTCTTTTTCTCCCAGAGTCCTTTTTGCATGCTCTGATAGGCCTGCGGTATAAGACGCGCCACGGCAAAGAGCAGTCCTATGGCATGCTCAGCAGTGGATATGGTATTAGCGCCGGGAGAATTCATAACTATGATACCTTTTTCAGTAGCAGCCTTAATATCGACATTATCCAGACCTACACCGGCCCGTCCAATGACCTTGAGATTCTTAGCAGCCTTAATAACTTGAGCTGTAACCTTTGAGGCGCTGCGGACAATCAGGGCATCATATTTAACAATCTCTTTTATTAATTCCTGCTGGGATAGACCGGTCTTTACCGTAACATCAATCCCTTTTTCCTTCTCGAGAACAGCTACTCCTTTTTCAGAGAGGCTGTCGCTTACAAGTACCTTCATTATATTAATATCTCCTCTGCGGCTTTAACTGCTGCGCCGAGCTTAACCTTTGCCCCCATTTTCTTAAGAACCATCTCAAGACTTGAAAGGGCGATAATTACATCAAAACGGTCAGCGTAGCCCATATGCGCTATCCGGAAAATTTTCCCCTTGAGTTTCCCCTGACCACCGGCAATGGTGATACCGTATTCCTCGCTCATCTTTTTTACCAGGGCTAAGCCGTCTACGCTTGCCGGGACCTTAACAGATGTCACTGAATCAGATGGTGATTTAGCATATATTTGGAGTCCCAGCGCCTTAATACCTGCCCTCATTGCCTCAGCTAACAGCCTGTGTCTGGCGAGAACTCTTTCCAGTCCTTCTTCTTTAATCATAGCGAGCGATTCTTTAAGCGCCAGGACAAGGCTGACAGGCGGAGTAAAAGGATGATCTGTCTTTAAAAAAGACTCCCGCGTCTTCGTCAGATTAAGATAATACGACGGCAGGCATGTATTCTCTTTTACATTTGCTTTTATCTTTGCCCATGCCTTTTCATTGACAGATATAAAGGCGAGCCCCGGAGGAATCATAAGTCCCTTCTGGGAACCTGCCACTACCACGTCCAACCCCCATTCATCTGTCTTAATCTCCACTGACCCTAAGGCGCTTATAGCATCAACCACAAGTACTGCCTTAGTTTCTTTGACTATACGTCCTATACTCGCCACATCATTCACCACACCCGTGGATGTCTCGCAGAGGGTAACAAATACAACTCCGATGTCATTATCTCTTGCCAGGGCCTTTTGTATTTCATAAGGCGACACAGCATCCCCCCACTCTACATCCATTGCCTCTATTTCTACGCCATATGCCTCACAAATCTCTCCGAATCTTTCTCCAAACTTTCCGCCTTTTACAACTAATGCCTTCTCTCCGCGTTGCATTAGATTTACTACCGCGGCCTCCATAGCCCCTGTTCCGGAAGAGCCAAGGATAAATACGTCGTTCTTAGTCTGAAACACATATTTTAAATCCTTGATTACCTCTCCCAGGATTTCTCTATATGCACCGGTGCGATGGTGTATTATCTGCGCAGCCTGTGACAAAAGCACCCTCTCCGGAACAGCAGTTGGTCCCGGGGTCATTAAATATTTCTTCATATAAGTTACCTCCTCTAACAGGGACAGTCCCATTCTACGAACTTCGTTCCGTAAATAGGGACAGTCCCCATTTTTCCCTATTTCTTGGATTTAATTATTTCATCCACAATACCATACTCCTTGGCCTGCTCAGCTGACATATAAAAATCCCTGTCAGTGTCTTTATTTATCTTTTCAATCCCCTGGCCGGTATGCTCAACCATTATACGGTTTAATTCTTCGCGCATACGCAATATCTCCCTGGCCTGGATATCTATATCCGTTGCCTGTCCCTGCACACCTCCGAGAGGCTGGTGTATCAGAATCCTGGCATGGGGTAAGGCAAATCTCTTCTTTTTCGCCCCTGCAGCAAGAAGGAGCGCTCCAAGAGATGCAGCCTGTCCCACACAATAGGTCTGAATATCGCTCTTAATATACTGCATGGTATCATAGATAGCTAATCCTGCTGTGACAACCCCGCCAGGGCTATTCAGGTAGATCTGTATATCTTTTCCGGGATCCTCTCCGTCGAGAAAAATTAATTGCGCGATAATAACATTTGCGATATTGTCATCAATCGGTGTGCCGATAAATATAATCCTGTCTTTTAACAAACGCGAGTAGATATCATAGGCGCGCTCAATCCTCCCTGTCTGCTCAACCACCATCGGAATTAATCCCATAATCTATTCCTCCTTTTTTATTATCTCTGCTTTATCCATAACGTGTTTATAGATCTTCTGTTCTCTTATTCTTAAGGTATAGTTTTCCCATGCTTTTTCTTTTGTTAATCTCTCTCTGGCGTTCTTTAGCCCTTCCTTATTTTCTCCAAACATCGTCTTTAAATCTGCTTCTATTTCTTCCTCGTTTACTTTTATATTCTCCCGCCTTCCGACCTCATCCAGAAGATAGGCCAATTTTACTCTTCGCAGACTCCCTTCACGGGCGCCCTTTCGCAGATCTTCCTCTTTAGCTTTATATTCATCTTTCTTTCCCTGCTGCTCGAAGCTCTGTCGCATCTCCTCCAGCAAAAATTCCTCGCGCTTTTTGATAACACTTTCAGGCGGGGACACTTCTCCGATACTTAAGATATGCGCATCTATCTGTCCTATCAATTCGCGATGGGCCTTTTCCTCTTCGAAGGCCTCTAATCTCTTCTGGAGATCTTCTTTTAATTTTTCTAAGTTATCGAGCCCCACATCCTTTGCCAGTTCATCATCTACAGGGCTCAAGCGCTTTTCTTTTATGTCCCTCAGTTTTATCCAGACATTCATTTTTTCGCCCAATGTAAATTCTCTCTCCTCTTCTTTTTTAAGTCCTGTGACCTTCTCGCCAAACCCCTTGCCGAACCCCGCATCATCTATATAGATAGTTACCCCTTCTCTATTTAATGTCTCTTTTCCCCCTTCGGTTACTTTAATATCAACAAAGGCATAGTCCTTGAGCTCTAACTCTTTCTTTTCGACTGTACTATACTGAGCGAACCTTTCCTGTATATCCTTAAGGGAGGCATCTAAATCTTTTTCTGTAATCTTTTTAATCTTTTTAGTAAGTTTAGCCTTATTATAATCACCTAATTTTATCTCGGGTCTCACATCAAAAGTAGCTTTATATGACAATGGCTCTTCCGGTTTTAGCTGCGCCTCCTCGACTAAAGGCTCTGTCAAAACCTCTAAATTTTTCTCTTTTATTGCATCCTGAAAAGAGGAGGATATGAGATGCTGCATAACCTCTTCCTTTGCCAGCTCTTTATATCTTGTTTTGATGATGGTAAGAGGGACATGCCCTTTTCTAAACCCCGGCACGGATGCATGCTGAACCAACCCCTTATAGACCTTCTCAAACTCTGCCTTTACCTCGTCGACAGGGATTTCTACCTTAAGCACCACGCGGCAGTTTTCTTTTTTTACAATCTCACTCTTAGCCAATTACTTTCCTCCTACTATGCAAGCAAATTGGCCCTCCCCGAGGAATTCAAAGAATTCCCGGGACTCAGTCCTTGAGATTGCTTGCCCAAATAGCGAGCAATCTCTAAGGGTGGCCAATAGCTTAAGTCCACTTTCTATACTTTCCTATATAATCAAGTCTAAATTTTATCACAACAATTGCATCTCGTCAACTTTTAGCAAAATAATCTATACATAAAATACGAAAATATCCCGCCGATAACAGGCGTAAGGATCCAGGCGTATAGGATGCGGCGAAGGGTCCTTATATCTACAGTCCTCATACCCTTAACAATGCCTATTCCTAAGACACCTCCTACAACAGCCTGAGAGGTTGAGACAGGCACGCCTATTATGGCAAAGATATGAACTGTTATTGCCTCTGACAGAATTACAATAAATGCTGAAAAGGCATCTAAATTAAGAAGTCTCTTCCCTACGGTCAGCATCACATTTTTGCTGAATGTCACTGCGCCAAGCGCAATACTTACGCCTCCGATGAGCGCTGCCTGGTATGCAGATAACGTACCTGCCTGATAAAAGACACCTGTTGCATTTGCTGAATTATTCGCGCCAA
>JADHWT010000043.1 GCA_016783345.1 Candidatus Omnitrophota bacterium
GTCCCTTTTTCCCCAGACTCCTTTCCACTAAAGAAGTAGGAATAAATTCATGTATTAAGCCGCTTAAGAAAAACCCTATAGCCAGGGCTGGCAATATCTCGAGGAGATAATGTTTTAAAACAATTAGAAAATCCATACTATAATTATACCACAAACTTGGCTAAGACCATAAACATAAGCCCTAAGATAAAAAATAAAAACGCCATATTTGCCTTTTTAGTAGTCTTCTGCTTGTGCAACTCAGGTATCAAATCAGAGGCCGCAATATAGATAAAACCTCCGGCTGTAAAAGAGATCAGGAACAAAGAGATATTCTCTGTCATTTGGGATAAAATATATCCTATAACAGCACCCAGTAGCGCTGTAAGACTACACATAAAATTAAAAAAAAGGGCCTTAGATTTTTTCATCCCTCCATAAACAAGGATCCCAAAATCCCCTATTTCCTGAGGGACCTCATGGAATATGACCGCAAGGGTAGTAACTATCCCTAATCTAATGTCCGTTACAAAACTTGCTGCTATGAGCATGCCATCAGTAAAATTGTGCACCCCATCTCCGATTAAATTAAGATATGTAAAGGCATGTACATCACAGACCCCGTCGTGACAATGCCTCCAGTAAAAAAACCTCTCCATCATAAAAAATGCAGTAAAGCCGATCAAGGCATAGAAAAATACACGGTCACATCCGCCTAGCTCTATTGCCTCAGGAAGTAGATGAAGGAAAGCGCCTCCTATTAGTCCGCCTGTAGCAAAGCCGACAAATAAGACCAGCATCTTATCAAAGGCCTTTGCCTTTATCCCCAGGGTAAATACCCCGAGCAATGAAATAAGACTAACTACCAGCGTCGCAGACAAAATCCATACAAGCGTCATTATAGACTCACCATCTTATCGACTGCTCTTTTAGCCCTTACTCGAATATCTTCAGGCACCTTGATCTCATGCTTCATATCTTCCAGGGACCATAATACCTTCTCTAAGGTAGTCAGTTTCATGTTCGGGCATACAGCCTGCTCCGAAGCCGGATAGAATTTCTTTTGAGGATTATCTTTGCGCAACCTGTAAAGCATCCCCACCTCTGTTCCCACGATTATCTCAGAGGCATCGGATTCCTTTGCATATTTACACATCCCTGCTGTAGAAAAAGCTTCGTCAGCGAGCTGAATTACTGATTGCATGCACTCAGGATGGACAATGACCTTTGCTTCAGGATGAGCCTTCTTCTGTCTCAAGACATGCTCGGGCAAAATCTTGACATGGCTGGGGCAGTATCCATTCCAAAAAATAATCTTCTTATCGGTTTTAGTAGACACATAATGGGCCAGGTATTTGTCAGGGACAAAAATAATCTCTTTAGCATCTTTTAAGGAATTTACTACGTTGATTGCATTACCGGATGTGCAGCAGATATCACTTTCTGCCTTAACCTCGGCAGAGGTATTGACATAAGATAATACCACTGCCTCTGGATGTTCTTTTTTGAGTGCCCGGAGCGCATCAACAGTAATCATCTCTGCCATCGGACATTCGGCATTTATATCAGGCATAAGGACTGTTTTATCCGGACAGAGAATCGAGGCAGTCTCTGCCATAAAGCGAACCCCGCAGAATACGATTACATCCGCATCGCTTTGACTTGCGATCCTGCTCAATCCCAGGGAATCACCTAAATGATCGGCAATCTCCTGTATCTCCCCGGGCTGATAATTATGGACGAGAAAAATCGCGTTCCGTTTCTTTTTAAGTTCCTGTATCTTTTTTACTAACATATCTCTCCTTTATCCAGCAGTATAAAACCGGCACTAAAATCAAATTTGACAGAGTTGCCGTAACCAGGCCTCCTACTGTCGGAGATGCCATTGGTTTCATTATCTCAGAACCTGTGCCAGAAGAGAGCATAACCGGCATAAGTGCAATAATTGTTGTCATTGTAGTCATCATTGCCGGCCTTACCCTTAACAGCGCACCTTCAATAACAGTCCGACGAATATTTTCAATTGTTTCAGGCCGCTTCTTCCTGAATAAATCATCTAATGTTGAAAGTAATACCACTGCATTATCCGTAGCTACGCCAAATAAGGCAATAAAACCTACCCATACTACAGTAGAAAATTTAAAACCCAGCAGGAATAATAGAATAATACCTCCCATAAGAGACACAGGAATACCTGTCGAGAGAATAAATAAAGAACTAAAATTCTTAAATGCCATGTAAAGCAGCATCAATATTAAAAACAGGGCTATAATCAATGACGGAATAAGTTTCTTTCTTGACTCCATCTCTGACTCAAACTGGCCGGACCAGGAAATAAAATATCCAGGAGGAAGTTTTAATTCTCCGCTTTTTATCTTCCCATCTACTGCCCTTTGCGCATTTTTAACAAAATCTATTAAACCTACCTTATCTTGATTAACATTAACAAAAACCCGCGCATAGGTAAGCGTATCTTCCGAATTAACAACTGCGGGTCCCAGGACCTTCTTGAATTTCGCAACCTGGGCTAAAGGAATGTGCTCCCCTTTTGCCGTTGGGACGAAAATCCTTTTCAATGCCTCCGGGCTGTCCCTTAATTCCCGAAGATATCTCACCCTGACCGGATACCTCTCTCTGCCCTCAACAGTTTCGGTCAAATTCATCCCACCAATTGCTGTCATAATAATATGTTGTATATCTCCAACCTTTATACCGTATCTGGCAGCCTGTTCCCTGTCTATCTCGATCTCAAAATAAGGTCTCGATGATATCCGTTCGGCATAGGGGCTGACTGCGCCTTCTACCCGACTTACAATCTTTTCTATTTTGGCTGCGATCTCTACAATCTTATCCAAATCCGCACCAAAAACCTTTACCCCAACCGGTGTCTGTATTCCTGTAGCCAGCATATCTATTCTATTTCTTATAGGCTGGGTCATTATCGGGCTTACCCCGGGCATACGGGTTTTCTCCTGGATCTCCGCGATAAGTTTCTCCCGTGTCATACCCCGCCTCCAGAATTTTTTATCCTTAAGGTGCACTATCGTCTCTATCATAATCACAGGAGCAGGATCGGTTGCAGTCTCAGCGCGGCCAAGTTTACCCACTGCCCAGTCTACTTCAGGAAATTCATTTTTGATAATAATATCCTGTTTTTTCATTACCTCCATAACTTGCGTTAAAGATGCGCCGGGAAGAAGAACCGGCATAAAGAGGAGATCCCCCTCATTTAACGGCGGCATAAACTCCTGTTTCATTAAGGATGCGCATGCGAGACCAACAATTATAACCACAATAGAAATTAACACAACTGTCTTTTTATGCTTCAAGGACCAGCCTATAATCGGATTATATCCTCTATACAAAAATTGTGTGGTTTTATTCTGCGAGACATCCCGTAATCTTCCTCTCAAAAAATAATAACAAAGTGTCGGCAGGAGCACCAGGGCAATTATAGCCGCGCCCACCATAGCAAACGTCTTTGTAAAGGCTAAGGGCCTAAAAAGTTTTCCTGCCTGGCCGGTCAGGACAAAGACCGGCATAAACCCTATAATAGTTGTAAGTAACGCAAAAAGCACAGGCTTGCCGACCTCTTGAGCTCCGTCTATACATACATTGAGTCTCTCTTCCGGCTTAAGAAATGATGTCCCCAGCTCCTTACATCTTACAGCGATTCGTCTGTAAATGTTCTCAACTAATACACATCCGGAATCAACCATCACCCCTATGGCTATGGCAATACCGCCTAAAGACATTATATTGGCATCCACCCCGATCTGACGCATGAAGATAAAAGATATCAATACACCTATCGGCAAGACTATTGATATAATCATACTCCCTTGAAAATGCAGGAGAAACACCATAATAACAAATAGAGTAATAATAACTTCCTGAATCAGCGCACTCTTTAATGTATTGACGGCCCGAAGTATCAGGCCTGTCCGGTCGTAAAAAGGAACTATCCGCACGCCGGGAGGAAGTCCCGGAGATAGCTCTTCAATCTTTTCCTTGACGCGTTCTATGACCTTAAGTGGATTTTCTCCGTAACGCATAAGGACAACGCCGCCTGTAACCTCTTTGCCCTCCCTGTCCAGAGCGCCTCTGCGAAATTCCGGTCCTATTGTTACCGTAGCGATACTTTTTACGTAGATAGGCACTCCATCTTTTACCCCCACAACGATATTTTCAATGTCAGAAATATTTTTTATAAATCCCAGGCCGCGGACGACGAATTCTACTCCGCCTTCTTCAAAGACCTTTGCGCCTACGTCAATATTGGATTTTTGAACAGCGCCTATAACCTCATGAATCTTGATATTATGAGCAAGGAGTTTATTGGGGTCTATATCTATCTGGTATTGCTTGACATAGCCGCCTACTGAAGCAACTTCTGCTATCCCCTCAACTGCATTTAATTGATAACGAATATACCAGTCCTGGATAGAACGAAGCTCAGCCAGATCATAACCATCGCCTTCAACTGTGTACCAGAATATCTGTCCTAAAGCTGTTGCATCCGGGCCTAAGGTAACAGAGGCGTCTTCGGGGATGTCTCTTTTGGCAAAATCTAATCTCTCCAGGACCCTTGTCCTCGCCCAGTAAAAATCAGTTCCTTCTTTAAAAATCATATTTACCAGGCCAAAACCAAAGGCGCTTGTCGAGCGCACCACCTTTACTCCCGGAGTGCCCATAAGCCCTGTAGTCAAGGGATAAATTACCTGGTCTTCTACATCTTTAGGACTCCTCCCCGGCCAATCCGCATATACAATTACCTGAAGCTCGCCGATATCCGGTATAGCGTCTATAGGAGTGTTTTTCATTGACGAAAAACCCCAGACGATAACAAGGGCAAAACCCGCTATTACCAGAAATCTATTTTTAAGACAATTTTCGATAATTTTATTTATCATAAATTAAATACACCTACGCGGTGGGTAATTTAATGTTTATGCCCTGGCGGAATCGCCCCTGGAACTTCTTCTCCTGCGCCTAACGCCCCTCCATAGCCAGCAGCAGCAACCCCTGTAATCTGGCTCTGGGAATCTATAAGGAAATTTGCTTTAGTTACAACTGCCTCTCCTTCGTTTAGGCCCTTTAAGATAGGATAAAATCTGGCTTTCTTCCCATCTATCGAAGCAGTTGCCTCCGGCCCGATCGTTACAACCCTTCCTTCATATTCTCCATTCCCTTTATCAACCCAGACAATCTTGCGCGTCCCTGTATCCAAAACCGCGTCCTTAGGAATCGCCAGGACCATATGTTTACCATCCGCGCTCATATACATACTTTGAATTACGACATCCACATACATCTCTGGTTTTAATTTTAGATTAGAGTTTTCAACTTCAGCTCTAAATTTCACTGAACGCGTTTTAGGATCGAGAACAGGATTCAGGGAAGATATAATCCCTTTAAACTCCTCTCCGGGATAGCTGGAAGTTGTGACCCTTATTTCCTGCCCCTTCTTCACCCAGCTAAGTTCGTATTCATAGACATCGCCATAAATCCACATCTTTTTTTCCGGTAAGATAAGGGATGTGTGAACCTTCCCTGTCTCCTCCAGCCCTCGAATCTCTTCTTCGCCTAAACCTAAAAGTTTTAATTTTCTTTTTGAGGATTTAACTAAATTAAGTGCCCTTTCCTTAATCTCCGGGATATCCCCTCCTTGTATTTTATCCATGGCCTTGAGGCTTCCAATAAATTCCTCTTCAGCAATTGCAAGTCTGGGGTCATAGGCAACCCTGCCTACAGTGCGAATTTCCTTGGAAAGATGAAGCCTTTTTACAGGCTCGGTCCTGACCCCTGCTAACTGAGCCTGTTCGCCTTTTATCTTGACCCTGTTTACAACACCTTTTGCCTTATCCACTTCACTTGATACTTCCTCTGGCTGCTTTATTTTTTCTTTATAGACAGGTGTCAACTTCATGTTGCAAATAGGACACATCACCCCTTCATTATAATCTTTCGGCAAGATTTTTACGCTGGGATGCATGCCGCAGGTATAATAAGCTATGTTACTTACCTCAACATTTCTCTTGCAAGATGTAATGGAAAATATAACTAAAATAACTATAAACGGCACGCTATACGCTATAAATCTTTTCATAACTCCCTCCCCACAATCCTTTCTAGATATGCAATTGACTTTTGATAATCAACTATTGCTTTATAATATGCAAGCCTTGTCTGTAAAAGCACCCTTTCGGAATCAAGCCAGTTTAAAAAATCTATCTTCCCTGTTTCATATCCTATCCGCGCGGCCTCAAACGCCTGCTCTGTCTGAGGGACAAGTGCAGTCTTATATAATGAGACAATATCTTTATAAGTAGTTATTTTAAAATACAAGTCCTCGACTTCATAAGCCACGTTATTTTCTATATTCTGATAGGTTTTTTTACTCGCTTGAAGCGCAGCCTCTTTCTCTTTAACCTGCGAACCTAATTTATCAAACCATATAGGAAGATTTATCCCCACCATTCCCATCCAGGCATCATCACCGTCATTCGTCATAGTAGTATGCCCGCTGCCTACTTCGATATAGTCAAATCCCAATGTAAAATCCGGAAAATAATCTAACTTTGCCAGGGACTCTTCATATTCTCTCCTCTCGATATCTATTTTCGCGGCTAATAACTCCTGCCTTGATTCTCGCGAAATCCTATGGAGTTCCTGAAGCTCGTATTTAAACGGCGCAGGCTCAACACCATTAACACTGCTGAGTTTCGTGCCGCCTGGCCTATTAAGGATACTATTCATCTTTGCTGAAAGACTATCTCTCCTCTGTTTTAAGACAAAAAGTTTATCAATTAACTTTGAGAGCTCTACATGGGCCTTAATAACATCCTGCTGGGGGGCTGAATCTACCTCAAATTTTCTCTGCGCTGCCTTCTCCAAATTTTCCAAAATACTTTTCTCTTCTTGAGTTACTTGAATGGCCTTATCTACCCAGAAAATATCATAATAAACAAATTTTATATTTTTTATAACCTCACGTTTTTTTGCCTCATATTTTTCCTTAAAGATATCGGCATGGCTGGCATGGGCTTTTCCTTTAAGGCCTAATTTGCCAGGGAAAGGAATCTTTTGCGAAGCCCCGTATTTACGTTCCTGCGGACCGACCCGTGTCTCCACGTTTTCTCCGAAATAGGAAAATGTAAGCCTTGGGTCGGGAAGGCTTTCTACCTGTTTTACTTTATACCCTGCAGCTACCCAGTTATTATATAGAGCCTCAATCCCGGGATTATTTTTCAACCCCTCCTCAATCAATGAATCAAGATTTTCTGGGATAGGCATAACAAAAACACCTATAACGAAAAATAGATTGGCGCATACTTTTCTAATTTTATTCATAATAAAAATTGTTAACCGTGCTTCCGAAATCTATTCACCAAATCCATAACTTCGTTTATCTTCTTTTCCTTTTCACTGGAGGATCTGCCCTTTAACGCCTGCACCACACAGCCCTCAATATGCTTCCTTAATATATTATCTTCCACATGGAAAATAGCCCCTGTAATGGAATGCAACTGTGTAAGGATATCCACACAATACCTCCTTTCTTCAATCATCCTCTGAACGCCGCGAATCTGGCCTTCAATCTTTTTTAAAAAACCTATCTGTTTTTCGTGCGTGGTCAGTTGTTTCATAGCTTATCACCTCAAAACAATTATACCATACCCCCCTAGGGTATGTCAACACATTCCCCAACTTCGCCCTTTAAAATTTCAATCGCATGAGGAATCGCTGGTAACACTATCTGCAGGCATTCTCTAACTCCCTTAGGACTTCCGGGCAGGTTGATTATTAACGTCTTTTTTCTAATACCTGCTATGGCTCGAGAGATAGCTGCATAAGGGGTAACTTTAAAACTCTCCATACGCATAGCTTCTGCTAATCCAGGAACATCCTTTTCAATCACTTCTTTTGTTGCCTCAGGGGTTACATCCCGCACGCTAAGACCAGTACCCCCTGTAGTCAAAATAAGGTCTATCTTTAAATCATCGACCATAAACTTAAGTTTCTTTTTAATCTCTTCCTTCTCATCAGGTATTATCTCATAGATTATCACCTCAGCTTTAAGTCTCCTCATCATCTCTTTTATTGCGCTACCGCTTTTATCTTCTCTCTTTCCAGCTGAGCCTTTATCGCTTACAGTCAATACACCGACTCTAATCATTATCTCCTCACCACTTTTATTTTATCCCCTATTTTTATACCGCCTCCATTTACGACTTGTGCAAATATTCCCTCTCTTGGCATAATACAATCACCGGTCTTATAATAGATAGAACAAAAACGGTGGCATTCCTTTCCTATCTTGGTTATCTTTAATACCACATTATCATTAATTATTAACTCGGTGCCAATATCTAAACCTGCTAAATCAACCCCCTCGGTAGTGATGTTCTCAGCAAAATCCCCTGGTTTAAGATTAACACCTTTAGCGCGGGTCTTCGGGCATTTATTTACCCCTTGCCCCCCCGGGGCAGGGATGGCTTTGCCTATTTGTTTCTGAATGCTCTCTATTGCCAGTAAACTAACCTGCCTGTCACCTGGACCGGAATGAATATCTCCGACTAAACCATGGTCTTCTCTAAGCACTCCTTCCTTTACTGGCTTCTTGGCAATGCCCTTTTGCTCACTGATATTAATAGAGACAATCTTTGCCATCTTCACTCTTTTATCTTCTTTACCAACTTAATCTCAGAGATTACCATTTGCTTATCCAGAGCCTTACACATATCATAGATGGTAAGTGCGGCAATTGCAACTGCCATAAGCGCCTCCATCTCCACCCCTGTCTTGGCCTCAAGTTTTACCTCTGCGAATATCTTGATCCTATCCTTTTCTATTTTAAAACTTATATCTATCCAATCAACACCTAAAGGATGGCACAAGGGGATTAATTCGCCTGTCTTTTTTGCTGCCATAATTCCAGCAATCTTAGCAGTGGTCAAGACATCTCCCTTGGGAACCTTTTTATCTTTG
>JADHWT010000044.1 GCA_016783345.1 Candidatus Omnitrophota bacterium
GGAAGGGACCTGACTTGATTTAAGATGTCCGGGGAGAGGGGTTCGTCAATATTTAAAACAGTAATGGCCCTCTTTCCCTTTTCCTTCCGGCCGCATGTCATGCCGGCGATATTGACTCCCTTTTCCCCTAAAAGACCGCCGACATCCCCTATTACGCCCGGCCGGTCGTCATTAACCAGAATGAGCATAGACCCTTTAGGAACAGCATCAACATGAAAACCATTAATACGCACAATACGCGGATCATCCTGGCCAAAAATGGTCCCGCATAAAGACCACTCTTCTTTACTGCCTTTGCCGACAACAGTAATGAGATTCGCAAAATCTTCTAAATAATTCGTCTTTGTCTCAATAATCTCTATGCCCCGTTCTTTAGCCAGAAGATGGGCGTTAATATAATTTACAGTCTCTCCCATCACAGGTCTTAGTAACCCAACTAAGAGACCTGTGGTCAAGGGTTTTGTGTCAAAACTGGTCAATTCTCCGTTATATCTTACTTCTACCTGGGATAGATGACTCTGCAGAAGCCCGGTTAAAAGCTGGCCTAATTTCTCATTTAACTGGCAATAAGGACGCAGTTTAATCTCCAGATCCTGCGGGAGACTCATAAAATTAACTGCGTTTCTGATTATTCCTTTTTTTAAAAAATCTATAATCTGCCGGGCAACAGTTACAGCCACCCCTGTCTGCGCCTCTCTGGTTGATGCCCCCAGGTGAGGGGTAAAGAGACAATTATCCAGTTCAAACAAAGGACTTTTTGTAACAGGTTCCTTTTCATAAACGTCTAACGCGGCTCCTGCGACTTTTCCATCTTTTAATGCCTCATAAAGAGCAGTCTCATCGACAATCCCGCCTCTTGCGCAATTTATTATCCTCACACCGGGTTTAACCCTTGATAAAAAATCTTTGTTGATAAGATGCCGGGTTTCTTTAGTAAGAGGGGTATGGACAGTGATATAATCTGCTTTTTGAGAAATTATATCAAGCTCAGCCATCTTTACCCCCAGCCTTTTAGCCTTATCCGAAGAGATATAGGGGTCATATCCTATCACATCCATTCCCAGTCCTCTGGCCAGCTTAGCTACCTCCCCTCCGACCTGTCCTAAGCCGATTACGCCCAGAACTTTTCCTGAAATTTCTATACCTACGAACTTATTTTTCTCCCAGCGCCCCTGCCGTATGGAAAGGTCTGCCTTAGAAATATTTCTGGATAAGGCCAAGATCAAGGTAATGGTGTGTTCCGCGGTAGAGGTAGTATTTCCCTGCGGTGTATTCATAACAATAATCCCGCGCCGTGTAGCAGCATCAAGACAGATGTTGTCTACACCTACCCCTGCACGTCCTATAACCTTCAAGTCCGGAGCGGAATTGATTATTCCCTCGGTTAATTTAGTCTCACTGCGGACAATTACACCCTGGCAATCTTTTAAGATATGTCTCAATTCTTCAGGAGAAGGTTTTGGTTTTACTATTACCTCAATACCTTCCTCTTTATTGAGGACCTCTATCCCCTTGGGATCTAAAGAATCAGTTGCTAATATCTTTATCATTTATATTCTTCTAGCTTTGCATGGCTTCGCCTAAAACTCCAAGCGCATAGTTTATATCATCTTTAGTATGGGAAGCTCCGATTTGAAACCTTATACATTCATCACCTTTGGGAACTACAGGATATTTTAAGCCCACTACCAGGATACCTTTTTCTTTAAGGAAACTTACCAGGTCTATTGTCTTTTGAGTATCCCTGATCATTACCGGCACAATAGGATGCTCGCCTTTAATGGTTTCATATCCGAGATTAGTTACTCCTTCCTTAAAGTAATTGGTCATCTCACTTAAGTATCTTAACATCTTCCTGCCTCTTTCACTATCTAAAATCTCTACTCCCTTTAAAGCTGCCGCTGCCTCTCCGGGAGTAATAGGATTGGAGTATATGTAAAATGGAGATGTCTCCCTCAGGAACTCTATAATCTTATTACTGCTTACAACATATCCCCCGTTTACTCCAAATGCCTTACCAAGGGTAGATACTAATACATCCACCCCGTCTTCTTCACTCACCTCACATGTCCCCCTGCCTGTTTTTCCGTATGCACCTACCCCATGCGAATCATCCACTATAGTAATGATACCTTCCTCAAATTCTGAATGGTATTTTATCGCCATGTCCATTATCTTTTTAAGGTCAGCGTAGTCACCTCTCATGCTGAATACCCCGTCTGTTACTATTATAAGACGCTGACCGGCCCCAATAGATTCTTCTATTTTTATCTTCAATGCATCCATATTTAAATGGGCATATATCTTCTTGTCTTTTGGCTTAGAGAGTCTGATAGCATTAATTATAGAGTTATGATTTAGTTCATCGCTTATAACTATTGTTCCCTTAGAAATTAGAGGCGAAAGGACACCACAGACAGTCATATATGCTGAGCTAAATATCATGCATGCCTCTCTTTTGTGAAAGGCAGCTAACTTTTTTTCTATTTCTACGTGGGGCTTAAATGTGCCATGAATAAAACGCACAGCCCCCGGCCCGACCCCGAATTTTTCTGATGCCTGTGTTTCTGCTTCTATCAGCTCTTGCCTTAAACTCATCCCAAGGTAAGAGTTGGAGTCCATCTTGATAAACTCTTTACCAGGGTCTTCACTTATTATATATCTCGGCCCTTTATCCCCTTGAGGTTTTTTTATTTCTAATATTACCGATTCTTTCCCTTTACTCGCGCCTTTTTTCTTAAGCCCGGCTAATTGTTCCGCTAATACTTTTTCTAATTTATTGATAGGCATAAAAATAAGCTTTTTCCTATTCGCTCCAGTCCAGAATGACTTTTCCTGATTTTCCGGAATTCATAACCTCAAATCCCTCTTTAAACGAACTATACTTGAAACGATGGGTTATTACCGGAGATATATCAAGACCCGATTGAATCATTACCGTCATCTTATACCAGGTCTCGTACATTTCACGTCCATAAATACCTTTGATAGTGAGACTGTTAAAAATAATCCGGTTCCAGTCAACTTTGGTATCCTGAGGTAAAAGACCCAACACAGCGATCTTCCCGCCGTGGGCCATAGTCGGGATCATCTGCTCCAGGGCTTTGGCGCTGCCTGACATCTCCAATCCCACATCAAAACCTTCCTTCATACCAAGCTCTTTCATAGTATCCTTAAGTGACTTTTTAGCTTTGCATGGCTTTCGCCTACTGATATCAATGGCCAGTGTAGCCCCCATTTTTTTTGCGAGCGCAAGGCGGTAGGGGTTAAGATCTGTAACAACAATAAAGCGCGCCCCGGCATGTTTTACAATCGCGGTGGCCATTATCCCTATAGGACCTGCACCGGTAATAAGGACATCTTCGCCGAGGACATCGAAAGACAATGCCGAATGTGTTGCGTTTCCGAATGGATCAAAGCATGAAAGCACATCAAGCGGTATATTCGGGTCGCAATACCAAACATTTGTATCCGGTAAGACCAGATATTCAGCAAAGGCGCCGTCCCGGTTAACCCCTATACCTTTTGTATGAGGACACAAGTTCCGGCGGCCGGCCAGGCAATTCCTGCAGCGGCCGCAAACCAGGTGTCCCTCACCGCTAACAATATCGCCCACCTTGAAATCCTTGACATAGCCGCCTATATTTTCGATTACGCCGACAAACTCATGGCCTATGGTCATTGGGACATTAATTGTCTTCTGGGCCCATTCGTCCCAGTTGTAAATATGTAAATCCGTACCGCAAATAGAAGTTTTTAGAATTTTTATCAAAACATCATGCGGGCCTGTTTCAGGGATTGGAACTTTTTCGAGCCAGAGCCCTGGTTCGGCTTTTGTCTTAACAAGCGCCTTCATAGTTTTCATCAGTAGTCTCCTTTTTAGGGAACAGTCCCCATTTTTCATACCCGTAAATCCATTTCTCTGGCAGCAGCGGTTTCATCAAGACGGGATATTGGTGTGGATACTGGCGCAGAATGAAGTAAATCAGGATTTTTTTCTGCCTCCTCGGCTATCTTAATCATTGCCTCAATAAAGGCGTCAATGGTCTCTTTCGATTCTGTCTCTGTCGGCTCAATCATCATTGCCTCTTCCACAATTAATGGGAAATAAACTGTAGGGGGATGAAATCCGTAATCAATAAGTCTCTTGGCGATATCAATTGCGTGAACCCCTTTCTTCATCTGTCTGGAAGCTGAAAACACACATTCGTGCATACATGTCCTGTCATAGGGTAAATGATAATGAGTTTTAAGTTTTTCTTTAATATAATTGGCATTGAGCACAGCATTTTCACTTACCTTTTTTAGTCCCTCCCCTCCCAGAGACAGGATATATGTATAGGCCTTAAGGATTACTCCGAAATTGCCATAAAAAGGCGCTACATAACCGATAGAAGACGGACGTTCATATTCAAGCGCATAAGTCCCGTCTCTCCGCTTGATTACTAAAGAGATAGGCAGAAATTTTTTGAGCTTTTCCTTTACCCCTACCGGGCCTGCTCCGGGTCCGCCGCCGCCGTGCGGAGTGCCAAAGGTTTTATGTAAATTGACATGCATTAAATCAAATCCGATAGAAGCTGGCTTGGATTTACCAAGTATGGCATTTAGATTCGCGCCGTCACAATACATCAGGGCATCAACTTCATGAACTTTATCAGCAATCTTCTTTATCTCGGGATTAAAAAGTCCCAGGGTATTAGGGCATGTAAGCATTACCGCAGCTACTTCATTATCCAGGACCTTCATGAATTCCCGGTAACCCATCACCCCATGCTCATTGGACGGCACTGACTCAACCCTATAACCGGCAATAGCCGCGCTGGCCGGATTAGTCCCATGGGCAGAATCAGGAATAATAACCTTGGTCTTTTTATTGCCTTTGGCCTTGTGGTATGCGGCAATTATCATTATCCCGGTAAGTTCGCCATGCGCGCCTGCTAATGGCTGCATAGTAAATTCTGCCATACCGGTAAGTTCGGAAAGGAATTGCTCGGTTTCATAGATTACCTGTAACGCGCCCTGGGTCAATAACCCGCCGGGCCGAAGCTGCGGTAAGAGCGGATGTAAGGCAGTAAAACCATTGTATCTGGCGACCTCTTCTCCTATCTTGGGATTATATTTCATTGTGCACGACCCCAGAGGATAGAAGTTTGTATCCACCCCGAAATTATTCTCGGAGAGTTCTATAAAATGGCGGATAACCTCCATCTCTGATACTTCCGGAAGCCGGGCAGGAGATTTACGAAACAGTTTTTCAGGTATCTCCGCCTTATTCGGGACATCGAGTTCAGGTAATTTTACACCCCGCCTTCCTTGAGCGCCTTTATTAAATATGAGTTTCATTTTACAATACGTTTTCCAATGACTCTTTTAAAAGTCCGATTTCTTCTTTAGTCCTTTTCTCAGTAACTGCAACAAGCATGCATCGCTCCATCCCCTTGTAGTAACGTCCTAAAGGAAATCCGGCAGCAAAACCTTTCTCAACAAGCGCAGCAATGGCATCGCCGGCATCTCCCGTAAGCTCAACAGTAAATTCATTAAAAAAAGGCTGCGAAAATTTTTTCTTAACATTGGAAATTTCAGTAAGGCGCTTAGAGGTATAGGCGGCTTTATCAGCGCATAACTCAGCAACCTCCTTGAACCCTTCTTTTCCGAGTAGAGTGAGATACACAAGGGCCTGTAATGCGCAGAGGGTTTCATTGGTGCAGATATTTGAAGTGGCTTTCTCCCGACGAATATGCTGTTCCCTGGTTTGTAAGGTAAGCACAAAACCTTCCCTGCCTTTATTATCATGAGCCTTGCCGACAATCCTGCCCGGCATCTTGCGCACATATTTTTTTGACGTACCCATAAATCCAAGATACGGCCCGCCGAATGATAATGGCAGGCCTAAACTCTGGCCTTCACCGGTAGCTATATCTATTCCCATCTCACCCGGTGTCTTTAATATACCCAATGAAACTGGATACACAGAGGAGATAACCAAGGCGCCTGCCTGATGCGCCTTCTCCACAATATCAGTGAAATCATCTATACATCCGAAAAAATTCGGGTTCTGCAGAATAACAGCCGAAGTATCCTTATCCAGCTCTTTTTTAACCAATTCCCTGTTTACTATTCCATTGTGAGTGGGTATCTCTACAAACTCTAATGAGAGGTTACTGGTATAACAATGCAGCATCTTACGGTATATAGGGCTCACCCCTTCGTCAACAATAATTTTTCTTCTCCCGGTAATACGCACACTCATCATTGCAGCTTCATATAATGCAGTGCCGCCGTCGTATAAAGAGGCATTGGATACCTCCATATTAGTTAAACGGCATATTGCCGACTGATATTCATATATTGCCTGCAGTACCCCCTGGGAGATTTCCGGCTGATACGGGGTATAGGCAGTATAAAACTCACTGCGTGATATTATTGTATCAACTGCAGCGGGTATATAGTGGTCATAAAATCCGCCTCCAAGAAAAGAGATAAGATCAGTGGCATTTTTCCGGGCAAGCAATTGCAGGTGTTGCCTGAGCTCAAGCTCGGATTTAGCTTCAGGCAGGTTAAATGAGAATGACTTTAAATTTTTAGGGATTATATCAAACAGCTCATCAATAGAATCTAATCCTAATGCAGAAAGCATCTCCCTGCGTTGAGTATCAGTATTGGCAATATAGGTCATTGTTCAACCCTCTTTGGGAATATCCTGAATAAATTTTTCATATTCTTCTTTAGAGAGAAGATTATCAAGTTCGCTCTGCTCTTTAAGTTTTACCCTTATTATCCACCCATCTCCATGCGGATCTTTAACAACTTTATCAACACTTGTATTAACGGCTTCGTTTACAGCTATTACCTCTCCGCTTACGGGTGAATTTAGCTCAAACACCGCCTTGACAGATTCAATCGTCCCAAACGGAGAATCCTTTGTAACTTTAGCGCCTATTGAAGGAAGCTCGATAAAGACTATGTCTTTCAATTTCTCAACTGCATAGCGAGTTATACCAATAACCGCTTCCCCGTCTTCATTCTTAACCCATTCATGGGTCTTAGTATATTTTAATTCTTTTGGATACATGGCTTTGCATGGCTTTCGCCTATCGTTCCCTTTCTATAAAATGGCCCTTTAACTATTTTTGCTCTATAAGGTTTATTTCTAATTTCTATAGATACATCACGACCAATTTGAGCATGTTCTATATCTATATATCCTAAGGCAATACCCTTCTTTAAGGTAGGGGCATAACTACCACTGGTAATTGCGCCTATTACATCTTCTCCGTTCTTAATAGAATAACCATATCTAGGAATAGCCTGGTCTATCATTAGAATATACATAAGCTTCCTGCTTAAACCCTTTTTTTTAATACCTGTAAGCGCTTCTTTTCCGATAAAATTCTCTTTTTCAAAACATACATATTTCTCTAAGCCAGCCTCTAAAGGATTGATATCTAAATTTAATTCATGACCATAGAGAGGGAGACCTGCCTCAAGCCGTAGGGTGTCTCTGGCGCCCAATCCTACAGGGGTTGCTCGCTGCTCGATCAGGATATCCCATATCTTTAAGGCATGATTTTTATCTATGAAAAGTTCAAACCCAAGCGGTTCTCCGGTGTAGCCTGTCCTGCCGATTAGGACCTCGATACCTTTTATCTTCACAATACTGAGCTGATTCTTTAATGGCTCGGGCATGGATCCGGAATCAATAATATTATTTAATATAGTTTTTGACATAGGGCCCTGCAGAGAAATCATAGCGAGCTCTTCTGTCTTATCAAATATCTCAACTTCTTTAAATTTTTTGATAATGTTTTGAAAGTAATCCCAATCACTTTGCCTATTTGCTGCATTGACTACCAGGATATATTCGTCTTTAAAAAAACGATAGAGATATGCATCATCAATTGCACCGCCTTTGGCATTAGGTATTATTGTATATTGTGATTGACCTATAGGAAGGGCCTGGGCATTGTTTGTAAGGACATGCTGGAGGAATAGGAGCGCGCCTTTCCCGCGGAATACAACCCTCCCCATATGCGAGACATCAAAAAGCCCGGCATTCTTTCTTGTAGCCAGATGTTCTTCTATGATTCCGGTAGCATAGTGCAGCGGCATATTCCACCCACCAAAGTCCACCATCTTTGCCTTTAGAGCTGCATGTCTCTCGTAAAAAATAGTCTTCATTTTTTTCTTACTAAACAAAAAAAGGACATAACACCTTTTGGTATCATGTCCCCTGTCCTTTCACCTGAGATATTTAATCCTTCGGCGCCCGAATCCTCGAGTCTCTCCTATCACTTCCTATATTTGTCAAATAAAAATCTATTTGCTGTTTTCTCCGAGGGCTTGTTTGCGGCTCAGGTTTATCCTGCCCTGCCGGTCAATCTCTAGAACTTTTACCGTGACCTCATCGCCTTCATGCACCACATCCTCTACGCGATTAACTCTATGGGGAGCTAAC
>JADHWT010000045.1 GCA_016783345.1 Candidatus Omnitrophota bacterium
ATTATTCCGATATCTGCAATACTCGCATATCTCATAAATTTTCTTTTTGCCCTTATCCCTCTCGCTATATTATTGATTATCTTCAAAGTAAAGATCTCTACCGGTATTTTATTCTTACCCCTGGTTATCCTGGGCCAGCTCTTTTTTGTAATCGGTCTCGGGTTATTCCTTTCTGCCTTAAATGTCTTCTACAGGGATGTGGCTGAGATACTGGAGGTGGTAACACTTGCGTGGTTTTTTCTTACTCCTGTTTTTTATGCTGTTAATATGGTCTCTGGCGCCGCATCCATCTTCTACCGATTTAATCCCATGTTCTATTTTATTGAGCTTTATCACCAGATACTTTATAATGGTGCGGCTTTGTCTTCCTTTAACTTTAGTTTTCTCCTGTCGGCATATGCATGGGCCTTAGCCTCATTTATAATTGGATGGACAACCTTTCACCGTCTTGAACCGGCATGGATTAAGGAGTTATAGCTGGCATGGATATAATTACTCTTGAAAATTTAGGCCTGAAATACCGGCTCTACCATGAAAGGCCTCTAACTCTAAAAGAGAGTCTCTTTAACATATTCCATCGCCGCTTATCTCCTCATTATGAGGATCTCTGGGCATTAAAAGGGATTAATCTTGTAGTTAGAAAAGGCGAGACTATAGGGCTAATCGGAAAAAACGGCTCCGGTAAGACTACGCTTCTCAAAATCATATCCAGGATTTTGGTTCCTACCTGCGGGGCTGTTGTTGTCAGGGGTAAGGTCTCTCCGATGTTATCCATAGGTGTGGGATTTCATCCTGAGCTAACAGGCAGAGAGAACATATATCTCAATGGTTCCATCCTTGGTATGCCCGGAAAAGAAATGCATGGAAAGATAGATGAGATTATCAATTTTTCCGAGTTAGAGCGATTCATAGATGTCCCTGTGCGGCATTACTCAACAGGCATGTATATGCGTCTGGGATTTTCTATTGCAACAGCTGTAGATCCTGATATACTGCTCATTGATGAGGTCTTAACTGTAGGTGATGAAAGTTTCCAGGCAAAGTGCTACCGAAAGATAGATGAATTTCAAAAGCGAGAGAAGACCATTATATTCGTCTCTCATGACCTGGATACAGTTTCTCGCGTATCAACGCGTTTAGCCCTCCTCACCCGTGGTGGAATCGAGGCTATTGGAGAGCCGCAAGAGATAATTAATCTCTATCGGAAAGAACTGGAGACAATATGAGTTGCAAATTAAGTCCGCTTTCTATAAATTCCTATATAATCAAGTTAATCAAAGAGGCGCTCCGGGAAGATATCGGTCATGGAGATATTACCACCTGCGCTGTTATTCCCGCCAATAAAATTATAAAGGCAGAGATAATAGCTAAGGAGAAAGGTATTATTGGCGGGCTCCCTGTTGCAAAAGAGGTATTTCGCCTCCTTGACAGAAAAATAAAATTTAAAGGTCTTATTAAAGAAGGCAAAAAAGTAAAAAAAGGCGCAAGGATAGCAGTTATTACAGGAAATGCCCGGGCAATATTAGCCGGGGAAAGGGTAGCTCTAAATTTTATGCAGCGTATCTCGGGGATCGCCACCGAGACTAACAAGTGCGTCGACAAGGTTAAGGCCTTTAAGACCGCGGTCCTCGATACGAGAAAGACCCCGCCGGGATTGAGGTCCCTGGATAAATATGCAGTGAGGGTAGGTGGCGGCAAGAACCACAGATTCGGGCTCTACGATATGGTGCTTATTAAGGACAATCACATTGCCTTGAGTTCCGGGATAAAAGAGGCAGTAAGAAGTGTCAGAAAAAAATATCCCCGTAAAAAGATAGAGGTTGAAGTAAAAAGTTTCAAAGAGCTCCGGGAGGCAGTAAGTGCTAAAGTAGATATAGTCATGCTCGACAACATGAACCTCAAACAAATAGCTGAGGCACTTAAGATTATAAAAGGTAGATGTAAGGTTGAGGTCTCAGGGAATGTCTCATTTGTCATCCTCCCTGAATTAGCCAGGCTCGGGGTTGATTATATTTCTCTTGGACGCCTCACCCATTCTCCGCGCGCGCTGGATCTAAGCCTCAGGATATATGGATTTCGAAGAAAAAATTGTTAATATCCTGAGGACCACCACCTCTCTTGTCTCCGGAGAAGACCTAAGCCGCGAACTCAATATAAGCCGCGTGGCTGTCTGGAAACATATAGAAAACCTCCGGCGCCTCGGCTACAGGATTGATGCCACGTCTCATAAAGGCTATCGGTTTATACAAGCCCCGGATAAACTCATTGCCATGGAAATAAAACATGGGCTAAAGACCAGGGTTATTGCCCGGGATATTATAGCCTATGATGAGGTCTCCTCTACCAATGACATTGCCCTTGACCTCGCCGGGAAAGGCGCTAAGGAGGGGACAGTTGTAGTTGCTGAGAGACAGACCAGCGGTAGAGGCAGATTAGGAAGGAACTGGTTTTCTCCTGCAGGCTATGGTATCTGGACATCTATTATTTTTTATCCCGGGTTTAAGCCTGGGGAGCTGTGCCAGATGAATTTAATTTTAGGCGTGGCTATAGCGCAGGCTATTAGAAATGAAACCGGCCTTAAAGTCGAGCTTAAATGGCCCAATGACATTATTGTCTCCAGGAAAAAGGTAGGCGGCATACTCATAGATATGACAGCTACGATGGACAAGGTAAAGTGTCTCGTAGCAGGCATTGGGATTAATGTGAATCTCTCTAAAAAGGACTTCCCTCTGCATCTGCGGGAAACGGCCTCTTCATTAAATATAGAAAAGGAGAGTGAAATAGACCGCCTTTCTCTCTTTCGCGAAGTCCTCCACCAGATAGATATCTATTATCTCCGTTTTAAAAAAGATGGATTTGTTCCTATCAGGGAGAAATGGTTAAGTTATAATGAGACCATTGGCCAATATATAAAGGTTAAAGTCCCTGGCGGCGAGACTATATATGGCCACGCTACTGACATAGACATTGATGGCGCGCTCGTAATAAGGCTTGAGAACGGCATCTTAAAAAAGGTAATGAGCGGCGACGTATCTTTTATTCTTTAGGATTTTTATCCTTACCTTCCGCGGGGCAGTAAGGGCAGCCCCCTGGCGGAGGGCCAGGCATAGAAGGTGGGCGCGGGACAAAATTGACTGGACCGAGTTTACTCATATCATTAAGCGTATCAGCCATACTCTCGGTCTTTTTAGCATAAAAAGAAGAATAGACCCTTTCTAATTTTCGATGACCGCAATGAGAGCATTTTTTTCTTTTCCAGAATAACAAAGGCTCCCTCCCAACCGCATTCATCTTTTGAGATATACTGGACACCTTTTTACAGCGGTCACATTTATATTCGTAGACAGGCATAGGTTTTATTTTCCCATTCCCATGGGACAGGTTCCACCTCCTGGGCAAGCCCCCTGCGGACAATAAGGCGTGCGGTTCTCACAGGCAGAAGCTTTTTTACTGCTGCTCAAAGCGGAAAATGTTGAGAAAAGTTTGTTTAATTTTTGGCCATGACACTTCGGGCAGGCAGGACTCTCTTTCCCGCGGATAAGTATCTGGAATTTATGGCGGCAATTCTCACAAATATATTCGTAAATAGGCATGATCTATTTTTTATTATATCACAATTTATTACTTGATTATATAAAAATATAGAAAGCTGACTTAAGCTATCGGCCGGAGCCGATTTTGCTTGACAAATATTTTTTTAGTATTATAATAAATTTAGTAGCAGAAATAATGGATTTACAGTGGAAGTGGGCCAAGTCCCGCTTTTTTTGTTAAATCCAATACCATGGTGTTGGAGGGAAGAGTTATGAATGGAGATATACTTAAAATAGTCAAACACCTTGAGAAAGAAAAGGGTGTTGACCGTGAAAACCTGTTCCAGGCAATTGAGTCAGCGCTTCTCACTGCCTCTAAAAAGAAACTGGGGGAGGATGCAGAGACAGAGGTCCATATTGACCGTAAGACCGGGAAGATTTCTATTACCTGTAATAAAACAAAAATCACCCTGGAAGATTTTGGCCGAGTTGCTGCCCAGACAGCCAAGCAGGTCATGATACAGAAGATAAGAGAGGCTGAGAAGGACATGGTATTTCAGGAGTTCAAGCCAACGGAAGGGGCGCTCTTGAGCGGCATGGTCAGCAGGTTTGAGCATAGCAATGTCATTCTAACTGTAGGAAAGACTGAAGCCATACTCCCGTACAGCGAGAGGATGCCGGGAGAGGAATTTAAACGCGGGGCATGGATAAAGGTGTATGTATTGGAGGTAAAAAAAGTTGGCCGCGGTCCGCAGCTTGTTGTATCCCGCAGTAATTCGGAGATGATCAAGCGGCTCTTTGAGTTAGAGGTCCCGGAAATAAAAGAGGGAGTAGTAGAGATTAAGTCAGTGGCGAGGGAGCCGGGTAATCGGACCAAGATATGTGTCCATAGTAAGATGGAGAATGTAGATTCTGTAGGCGCCTGTGTAGGGGTTAAGGGTGCCAGGATAAAGAATATTATTAAGGAACTGGGAAAAGAAAAGATAGATATTATTCCGTGGAGCGAAGACTACAAGTTATATATTAGTAATGCCTTAAATCCGGCCAGGATATTGGATATTAAGATTAAGAAAAAAGAGATGTCCGCAGTAATTTCGGTAGCTGAGGAGCAGCTTTCTTTAGCTATTGGCAAAGGAGGGCAGAATGCTAGACTTGCGGCAAAACTTACCGGCTGGAAGATAGATATAAAGGTCATGGAAAAGGCTAAGGAGTTGTCTCTTTTAGGGATTAGTAAAAAGATAGTGGATAAACTTTTAGAAGCAGGACTTGGAAGCATTGAGGATATAGCCAAGGCCGATAAAAAGAAACTTATGGCTATAAAAGGCATTGGCAAAAAGACTGTAGAGAAGATATTGAAAAAGGTTAAAGATGCGCGTCCATGAATTAGCCAAAAAGGCCGGGGTTTCCAGTAAAGTCCTTCAGGATAAGCTCAAGGACATGGGGATAAAGGTGAAGAGCCACATGAGTGTCCTGGATGAAAAGACTATGGCTCTTATTTTGGCCAAGCCCAAAGCCACGCCTTCGGTAGCTAAAGCCAAGGCTTCGGCTAGAGCTAAAGCTCATCCCAAGCCCAAAGCCAAAGCTAAAGCTCATCCTAAGCCTTCGGCAGCAAAAGCTAAACCAAAGCCAGCGCCGGCCCCAGCCACGCCTTCGGCAGCTCTGGCAAAACCCGCAGCACCGACAACACCAGCCCCAGAGCCCAAACCAGCGCCAAAACCCGCTCCGGCACTAAAACCCGCCACGCCTCCGCCAGCACCGCCAAAACCAGCCCCTCCGCCGCCTAAAGAAATAGTTCTTAAGTCTATGCTCGTGGGAGAGCTGGCTAAGAAGTTACAGATAAGTGTAGTAGAGCTGATAAAGAAGTTAATACAAATGAATGTTATGGCAACTATAAATCAGTATGTCTCTGAGGATACGATAAGAACAGTTTGTAAAGAATACGGATTTAATGTCAAAAAACCCGGGGAAGAAAAAACAGAGATCCGGACAGGAAAAATCCAGGAAGAAGGGCTTGTCCCAAGGCCTCCTGTAGTAACTGTAATGGGGCATGTGGACCATGGCAAGACCTCACTCCTTGATGCTATTCGCAAGACCCATGTCGCGGAAAAAGAAATAGGCGCAATTACCCAGCACATAGGCGCATACAAGATAAAACTTGGAAAAGGAGAGGTAGTATTTCTGGATACGCCGGGTCATGCGGCATTTACCGCTATGCGCGCGCGCGGGGCGAGCGTAACGGATATAATTGTATTAGTTGTAGCAGCTGATGACGGGATTATGCCTCAAACTGTTGAGGCTATTGACCATGCCCGGGCCGCAAAGGTGCCTATAGTTGTAGTTATAAACAAGATTGACCGGCCCAATGCAAGGGCTGCCAGGGTAAAGCAGGAATTGATGAAATATGAGCTAACACCTGAGGAATTAGGCGGAAAGACTATCTGCGCAGAAGTTTCAGCCGTTAAAAAGATAGGTATAGAGAATCTTTTAGAGATGCTTCTCCTTGAGGCTGAACTTTTAGAATTAAAAGCAAATCCTTCTAAACCGGCTAAAGGGATAATAATTGAAGCAAAGATGGACAAAAAACGCGGAGCAGTTGCTACAGTCCTGGTCCAGGAAGGCACGTTAAATGCCGGAGATGTCTTTGTAGCAGGGTTGTCAAGCGGTAAGATCCGGGCTATGACAGATGAGCGCGGCAAGGGTTTATCTTCAGCGCCGCCTTCCACCCCTGTAGAGATATTAGGCTTTCCGAAGGTCCCTTATGCCGGGGATAGTTTTGAAGTGGTTTCTAATGAGAAGGCGGCTCAGGAAATAATCCTTGAAAGAAGAAGGCAGTTCGAAACAAAGCCGAGGCCTGTTACACTCGGGAATCTCTACGAGCAGATCAAGGCAGGCGCAAAAGAACTGAAACTTATTATCAAGGCGGATGTCCGCGGGTCAGTTGATGCCTTAAGTTCATCCCTGCAAAACCTGGGTGATGCAAAGGTAGGTATAAGGATTATCCATAAAGTCACCGGTGATATCAATGAATCGGATGTAATTTTGGCTTCTGCCTCTCAGGCTATTATTATTGGATTTAATGTTGGAAAAGAGGATGGGGCCAGCGAGCTCGCCGAGAAAGAGGGGGTTGACATAAGGTCCTATCAGGTTATCTATAATGCCTTGAATGACATAAAGAATGCTATGAGCGGTTTACTTGAGCCTGTATATAAAGATGTCTTTACGGGCAGGGCTGAGGTGAGACAAATCTTTACACTGCCTAATGAACGGCAGATCGCCGGTTGTTACGTCGTCAAAGGGAAAATACTGAGGGGTGCAAAGACCAGGATTATGCGCGGCAGAGAAAAGGTCTTCGAAGGGAAAATTAACTCTCTAAAGCGTTTTAAAAACGATGCGCGTGACGTTCAAGAGGGATATGAATGCGGAATAGGCATTGAAGGTTTCAAGACTTTCAGGGAAGGTGATTTGATCGAGGTATTTGTATCCGAAGAGGTAAATGCCTAATGCCCAAATACCGCATAGCAAGGCTTGAGAGTTTATTAAAGAGGGAGATATCCGATATCATCAGACGTGAGATAAGAGATGTTGAATTTGCGTTGACATCTGTCACAAAGGTTATACTGTCCGGAGACCTCCAGCATGCCAAGGTCTATGTCAGTATCTATACAGAAGAGCCTAAACAGAAAGAGGTCATGCAGAAATTAAAAAAACGTTCTCGTTTTGTAAAGGGAATCGTCGGCAGGAGGGTCAGGATGCACTATGTCCCTGATATAGATTTCATACACGATAAATCTATGGAAGAAGCTGACCGCATATTCAAAATCATGCAGGATATCGAGAAGGAAAGTGCTCAAAGAAATAGCCCGGGTCCTTAAGGAAAATAATAATTTTCTTGTCACGACCCATCTCTATCCCGATGGAGATGCGATTGGTTCAGAGATAGTTTTTTTAGAATTTTTAAAAGATATCGGCAAAAAAGCCGTAGCCTTAAACGATACACCCCTTCCTTCTCTATATAAATTTCTTCCGGGCAGCGAAAAAATTACTACAAAGTTGCCGCGTAATTTTAAGCCTGAGGTAGCTATTGTCCTCGACACACCTGTCATCCATAGACTCGGGAGGATAAAAGGGCATGTGGGGAATACCCCGTTTATTATTAGTATAGACCACCATATCAGTAATGCTAAGTTTGGACATATAAACTGGGTGGAACCTCGCGCCAGTGCTGTTGCAGAACAAATAATCTCACTTTTACAATATCTTAAGGTAAAGATAAAACCTCGATGGGCTGTGTGCCTTTATACAGCTATCATTACTGATACAGGTTCTTTTCGCTATATGAATACAACATCATCTACACACAGGATAGTTGCCGGTCTTATTGAGAAAGGCGTAAGGCCGGAGAAAGTAGCGCAGCATATCTATGAGAGTAATACGCTAGAGAGACTACGCTCTATTAGCCGCGCGCTTAAGAATCTAAAGACTACTCCCGACGGAAAGATTGCATGGATAAATGTCCGCTCTTATGAGAAATATGAGAGGGATGAAGATATAGTTATATATCCACGCTCTCTTAAATCAGTAAAGATAGCCATACTCTTTCGAGAATTAAAACAAAACCGTGTAAAGATAAGTTTTCGTTCTAAAGGAGGGGTAGACGTAAATCGCCTGGCCCAGAGGTTTGGAGGCGGGGGTCACCCCGCAGCTTCCGGATGCGTGGTAAAAGGGAAATTGTCTTCAGTGAGGAAAAAAATTTTGGAGGAGA
>JADHWT010000046.1 GCA_016783345.1 Candidatus Omnitrophota bacterium
TCTACAAAGACAACTGTTGAGGAGGATGAGGATGATGATGCGGCGGTTGATAGTTTTGACAATAGTACCAGTCTATTAAGAGCTAACGTAGACACTACGCGCTATTACGACTATGCCTATATAACGGGCCTGGATGAAAGCACAACTTCTGACTCAATTGCTGCTGATAGAGGGGCTGACGACACTTTAGATGCCGATAGCAATCACAAAGATGCTGGCGTAAATGTCCTCTATGTAGATGGCCATGTCTCATGGATACCTGGGTCAACTCTTGTTGATACCAGCCTAATAGACTAATCAGTTAAATATTACTAAATTTTTAGAATTAATTGTAGTCCTACTTATAGCGCTCATCCCCTTTGTCTCCACTTCCCTCACCTATGATCCGACAATAATAAAAACGACCTTTATTAAGGCAGGGCTCATCACAATCCTTGCTATTTATTTAATAACGTCCTTTAAGGATAAAAAAATCAAAATCAGAAAAATTTCTCCTGTGTTTTGCCTTATTCTCCTTGTGGCTTACGTAATTCTTAATTTTATCTTTAAATATCAATTCGCTTCATCTGAAAAATTATTCACTACACTCCTCTTTTTCTGCTTTTTTTTCGTCCTGGCCCATCTCTCAGTAACTCCCCGCTTTATCCGATTAATAATATGGCAGTTCTTTATCATAACCTCTCTAATCGGGTTCGTATGCCTTATCTACTACTTTATCCACAGGATGGCTTCGCCTACTCATTATCAACGCACATATCTCTTTTTCTATAATCCTAATTTTTTAGCCAGTTATTTTGTATTCTCAATCCCTTTAAGTCTGTGCCTGCTTCATGAAAGGTATAAAAAGCAAAACCCCCTCCTCTATCTCTTAACCCTTATTCAAATCGGGGGCTTTATCACCACCCTCTCCCGCGCAGGTTCCCTGGGCTTTAGCGCATCTATCCTATTTCTCATTTTTTTAAGGAGTTCAAAAAAAATCTGGAGGCATGTCGCTATCTTTCTTCTAATAGCGATTCTATGCGGCTGTGTCCTTGTGATGTCCATGCCCCATACCTTTACGCCTCTCATTGGTATACGCAGCCCTATCTGGCAGGGGACACACAAGATGATAAAAGAAAATCTTCTGACAGGCACAGGCATCGGTTCATTTTCTAAGGTCTATCCTTCTTTTAGGCCGCCTGAATATTTTCTTTTCCGTGATGCCGCGCCAATGACACTCCACAGCCATAATGAATTTTTAGAGATATGGGCAGAGCTCGGGATTATCGGCCTTTTACTCTGGTGCGGGTTTTTAGTCTCTCTCTTTTACTTTGTTTTAAAAAAAATAGATAGCTCCAACTCTTTATTTATCCATGGGGCCCTTTCCGGTATAGTGGGGCTATTCATACAAAATATGTTTTCTGTGAGTCTACGCATCCCCTTTATAAATTTTTACCTCTGGATAGGGCTTGGTATGAGTATGGCTTTAATTAAAAATAAAAATTTTGGCCAGGCACCTTTACGCCTTCAAGGAATGTTTCCGCAGGCCAAAAAATTAATCCTCGCCTTTCTTTTTCTTGGCCTTATAATCTGGACATCTGTTAGATTTATAGTCTTTCCATTTTTAGGGGATTTCTATTTTGGAAGGGGGTATCTCGAGCGGAGAAAAGGCAACCTCTCACGGGCAATAAGTTATTACAGCAAGGCCATTAATTTTACACCTCAGCCACGCGACATCTATTACAAACGGGCATTTATTTTAGGAAAAACAGGAAGAGAAAAAGACGCCCTTAACGATTATCTAAAAGTAGAAGAAATTTCTCCTGGCTATGCAAGGATCTATCGCAACTTAGGGATAACCTATCTCTCTTTAGGAGAGATTGATAAGGCAATAGAAAATTTAAACAAGGCTATAGCTACAAATCCATACGACAGCCATGCGCATAATAGCCTTGGGGTAGCCTATGAAAAAATGCGCAGATAAATAGAATAGAAAAGGGTCCTAAAGAGTATCCTGAAATTCAATTTTGACGTCCCCTTTTCTCTTTCAAAAAAGATAATGGGTATCTCTTTTATCCGAAATCCCTTTTTCTTTATCTTAAAGAGGACCTCTTCTACTATCGAAGGCCCTTTAGACCTTATATCTGAAACAATTGCGCTAAGGGCTGAACGCTGAAAACATCTGTAACCTGAGGTCCAGTCGTACACAGAAAAACCCAGGACGCACCTGAGATACAAATTTGCCATACGGCTTATCACCCTGCGGCCAAAAGCCCTCCCCTCCTCGCCGCCGCCTTTAATATACCGGGAACCAATGACAACATCAAAGTCTTTTGCTTCTCTTACCAGGTCTTTGAGATATCTTGGGTGATGAGACATATCAGCATCCATCTCAATAATTAAATCACTCCCCTGTTTAAGCGCCAGCTCAAACCCATATGCGCCAGCTAATCCCCTTCCTCTTTCCCCCTCTCTTTTAACAAGAAAGATATTGTCAAACTTTTTACTAATGTCTTCAACTATCTTAAAGGTGCCGTCAGGAGACGAATCATCTATAACAAATACGGACCACTCAGGATGGTTGTTTTTGATAAGACGTATTACCTCTGCGATATTTTCCGCTTCATTATAAGTAGGCAGGACAATTGAGACTTTTTCCATCAATAGTCTTAGAATTTTATCTTGAGGAATCTTTCACTCTCAAATCCTTTGCTTATGCGATAGGTTAGAAAATAAAACCATGGTGAATTCCTTCGAAAATGGGTAAAGCAATATATCTGATCCATAAGAAGATGAATGGCAAGACTTAAAAACACAACCCAGCCCCAATCTACTTTAAGATACCACAGCAACAGGCCCAACATTGCCAGTAATTCATATCCATGCAAAAGGACATAAATTTTCTTTAACTTAAGCGTATAGAAAATATTAAAAAAATTCCGAAGGGGCATAATCTTCCACCCCCAGTTACGGACATAGTCAAAGAGATGGTCAACGTCAATAAATATACCCGCGAAACTAAAAAGTATAGCTTTAAAAAAAGATTGGGTTATGAGCCAAATGATGACTCCGCCACTCAAGGATACAATAATATGATGCTTAACTTTCATTTTTCTATACGATATGGTGCCGGGGGCCGGCATCGAACCGGCACGAAGTGTGAACTTCCACGGATTTTAAGTCCGTGGCGTCTACCAATTCCGCCACCCCGGCACGTATAAGATAGATTATATCGCACTAATATGGGTTATACAAAATATTTTTTTAGGAAGGAAGTTTTATTTGATGGGCGATGATAGCGCCCACTGCGATGGAGTACAACTTGATTTCATGGGTGTCTGCCCTGGATGGCACAACAATCGGGACCTTAGCGCCGGCTACAATCCCTGCCACTTTAGCCCGGGCAAAATAGACCAGCATCTTATAAAAGACATTACCCACGTCTATGTCATCCACAATGAATATATCTGTCTTGCCTGCTACAGGGCTCTTAAACCCCTTTGCCTGTGCCACCTCCATAGATATTGCATCGTCCAGGGCAAGAGGCCCATCAATAACAGCGCCCTTGATCTGGCCCCTCTCTCCCATCTTGGCCAGGGAGGCATCATCCACAGCAGTCTTCATCTTCTCGCTTATCGTCTCTACCGCAGCCAGAAGCGCCACCTTTGGCTGGTCTATGCCCAGGGCATTGGCAATGGATATGGCATTCTCTATGATCTGACGCTTCTCGTCAATCTCAGGTTCTATATTTATCCCTGCATCCGACATCAGCATCAAGCGATCAAAGCCTTCTGCCTCAAACACAGTGACGTGGCTTAGCAAATGGTCTGTCCTTAATCCCTTTTCTTTATCCAGCGCCGCTTTTATAACAGTGGCTGTCTGGACCAGACCCTTCATTAAAAAATCCGCCTTGCCTTCCCGGATGAGCTTTACCGCGTCCATAGCTGCCTTTTTGTTGTCAGGCTGATCGATTATCGTATATTCTTTAACAGGGATTTTTTCCTTCTGGCAAACCTTTGTGATTTTATTTTTATCGCCGATCAGAATGCTCTCGGCAATACCCCGGACCCTCACCGCATCCACAGACTTAAGTGTCGAGCCATCCTCAGCTGCTATGACAGCCAATCTCTTTGGCCCATATACAGATCCAAGATAGGTAGCCACATTGAGAATGCCCTCAAAACTTGTTATCCTGGAAATCTCTGCCCATTCCGGAATGCGTTTTTTCGGGTGATGGGATTTATTCATGAATACTCCTTTGCCTTTTCCTCTGCTTTAAGCACACGCAATGCACCTCTAGCCAATGCCTTCATCTCTTCTTCCCCGGGATAGATTAAAACTTTAGCGATAAAGGAGACCCTCTTTATAATCTTTTCAGTAACCAAGCCGGACTTCGCTATCCCTCCTGTAAGCACAATGGCATCGACATGCCCCTCCAATACACTTGCGCAGGCAGCTATCTCTTTAGCTGTCTGATAGGCCATAGCCTCCAAAACCAGGGCTGCCTTTTCATCTCCATTTTCAATGCTTTTTTCTATCTCAGGGACGGAATCTGTCCCTAAATAAGCAATCAATCCGCCTTCTTTAGTCAGCTTCTTTAACAACTCTTCTAATTTATATTTTCCCGAGTAACAGAGCCTCACCAGATCCCCTATAGGTAACCCCCCTGCCCTCTGGGGTGAAAACGGCCCCATGCCGAGAAGTGCATTATTGACGTCGATGACCTTTCCTCCCCTCAGCGCGCATACTGATATGCCGCCGCCCATATGAGCAATAATAAGGTTTTCTCCTGCAACATTCCTCGCCACGGCCTTCACATTCAATGCATGGAACAGGCTTCTACGCTCAATCTCCGGAAAGCCTGATATCCTTGCCACCGGCTCCATCTCGTCTGTAGGAACTGGATCAACTGTGAATGCAGGGATGGAAAATTTCTTTCCGATCTCATGCGCAATAAGGCATCCCAGATTGGAGGCGTGTTCCAGCTGCCATATGCTCTCATCTTCTAAATCCTCCACCATCTTTTTATTTATCTTATAGGTTCCGCCGGGGAGAGGTCTCATCAATCCACCCCTGCCCACTACTGCATGGAGCTCATCCAGTTTCACCTTGTGTTTTTCAAGCTTCCCCAGGATGAGCTCCTTACGGAATGAATACTGGTCTTTGATTTTTTTAAATGGTTTGAGCTCATCCGGATTATGCGCGATATTCTCCTCAAATACCATTTCCTCGTCATTGAATAAAGCGAGCTTGGTGGAAGTGGAGCCGGGATTTATAACTAAAATTTTAAACATAGAAAAATGGGAAAAATTAAATGGTGTCTGTCACTATTTTTTATATTTTATGATGGCGTATTCATAACTATCCACCAGCGCCTCCCAGCTGGCCTCAAGGATATCTGTGGACAACCCCACTGTCCCCCAGACCTTCTCGCCGTCGGTGAATTCCATAAGCGCCCTGGCCTCAGATGCAGTGCCCTTCTCTTCCCCCACGATGCGAACCTTATAATCGCTCATCTCTAACTTCTTTAGATATCCCGGGGCCACACCCAGGGACGGGGCCAGTTCCAGCAATGCCTCCATCAAGGCATAGTGAAGGGCATTTACCGGGCCATTACCTTCTGCAACCTTGTGGACAACTGTTTCTCCGCAGCCAACCTTTATGGTAGCCTCAGAAAAAATCTTGGCCCCCTCTTTTTTCTCCTCTATTACCCGATGATCCAATATCCTGAAGGGTTTTATATATGTCTTTATGGCCTTCTTCACCAATAATTCAAAGGACGCCTCAGCCCCTTCAAATTGATAACCTTCTTTTTCTAATTGTTTTATCTGTGCCAGGATCTCCCTGGCCTCGGGTGTATCCTTCTCCAGATCCACACCAAACTCCCTGGCCTTTAAAACCAGGTTAGACCTTCCTGAAAGCTCGGATACCAATACCCTTCTTCGATTTCCAACTGTCTCCGGCTCGATATCCTCATATGTAGCGGGATCTACAAGCACTGCGCTAACCCGGATCCCTCCCTTATGCGCGAAGGCGCTATTTCCAACAAATGGTTGATATTCATTGTGCGATAGATTGGCGATCTCGCTTGTATATCGGGATACCTCGGTGAGCATGGCAAGCTGCTTATCGCTCACGCATTCTATGCCCAATTTTAGCTTCAAAAGGGGTATCAATGTGCACAGGTCTAAATTACCGCATTTCTCTCCATAACCATTTATAGTGGCCACCACCAAACCAGCACCGGCCTTTATTCCAGCCAGGGCATTGGCGCAAGCTAAGCCTGCATCGTTGTGGACTTCTATGCCCGCCCCTTGCTTCGCAGGGATGGCTTCGCCTAGAGAACCGAACGCTTTGGAAACACTACTTACAATCTCTCCCACTTCATCCGGTAGTGTGCCGCCATTGGTATCAGCCAGGATGAGAAAATCAACCCCGCTTTTCAAGGCAGCATCAATTGTGGCCATGGCATATTTTTTATCGGACTTATATCCGTCAAAGAAATGCTCTGCAGTAAAAAAAAGTTCTTCTGTATGGGGCTTAATATGCTTTATGGTCTCAGATATCATATTCAGATTCTCATCCTTTGTTGTCCGGAGCGCCCGCTCCACATGGAAGTCCCAGGCCTTTCCATAGATATTTATGGCGTCTGCCCTTGCCTTTATAACCAGATCGAGCTTTTTGTCCTCCTGGCAGGTGATGTGTGGCTTTCGAGTAGCACAGAAGGCACTAACCTTGGAATGTTTTAGATGGAGGTCCTTGACTTTATCGAAAAATTCGCTTTCCCTCGGGCTTGTGCCGGGCCATCCACCTTCTATATAATGGATCCCCAGCATATCAAGCCTCCTGGCAATCTTAAGCTTATCATCGACGGAAAATGATATGCCGGCGGTCTGGGCCCCGTCCCGCAATGTGCTGTCGTATAACTTTACGGACTTTTTCATTATCCAGTTACCTCTTTTATCCAGTTTAGATACCCCTGATTACCGCCTACTATGGGTATAGCTATTATCTCAGGGACTTCGTAACTATGCGCCTCTTTAACCAGACTGATAATATCATCCAGCAGCGAGCCACGTGATTTAACAATTAAAAGGACCTCCCGGGATTTTTCTTTCTTGCCCTGCCACCAGAAATGGGAATCTATCTTCGGTATGATATTTACACATGCCGCCTTCTTTTGATCCAGCAATTTATCCGCTATGCCTTTAGCCTCTTCATCTGTGCTTGCCGTTATAAAAACAACAATCCCCTGGTCTATCTCTACCATTAGCCTTCTCCTTCTAATACAGCACGTATTATATCAGATTTAGCTTTGGTTTGGAAAGAATAGTTTGATATTTATTGAGGAGTTAATCCTCTTTTGATTTTATGTATCCTATTATTTCGCGCGCTGTAGGAAGTGTCATTAAGGATTCTCTAAAATCAGCATTTTGTAACAGGCGGGATATCCTGGCCAGCATTTTTAGATGAGGACCGGTTTCTCTGTCCGGGGAAACGATCATAAAAAAAAGATTTACAGGCTTACCATCGATTGAATCAAAGTCTCGCCCCTTTTTTGACCTGGCAAAAACAACTGCCTTTTCCTTAACTGAAGATGTCCTGGCGTGCGGGATAGCCACCCCATTGCCTATGGCAGTACTACCGAGTTCCTCTCTATTCAGAAGAGCCTTGAGGAGTGTCTTTTTCGAAATAGCAGTGCTTTTTTTTATTACCGGAGATATTAACTCTTTGATTATATCTTCTTTTTTATCAGACAAAAGGTTAAGGAGTATCAGCTCCTCGTGCATGAAATCAGAAAGTTTCATCCGCCTTTTTTCTTACTCAAGAATTCGCATTGTAAGCTCTACTCTTCTGCCTTTAAATTTTTCTCTATTATGGTGCAGCCATGTGCTAAAGGTCTCAAAATTGTCCTGTATAACCATTGTTACTCCGTCAGTTGACCGCACCTCACCCACTATCCTGGAGCCAAAAATCGCGCACACTTCTTTGCCCATATCTTTTCTAATTTCTACGGCAATTTTATGCCCGCATCCCTCTTCACCTATTTCCTTCCTCCTCGAGCATACATGCCATACATAAAATTTCTTGTTAGGCGAAATGACATATTTATTCATACAAACCATTGGCGTCCCGCAGTTTGCACAAAGGGCAGGGGTCCTTTTTTCTTTAAAGACCTTTGTGTGTGTGCCCATCTTCTTTATTCCATATTATTATAATAAGGGAATAAAACAAAGGGAATTGATTGTGTAGATAATGGGTATATAAAATACCCGTTGGACAGGAAGTCTAACTATACCTTAAA
>JADHWT010000003.1 GCA_016783345.1 Candidatus Omnitrophota bacterium
GTTTTGATTGTGTTGTTTGTGATCTGTGATAAATGAGATTGCTTCGCCTCTACGGGGCTCGCAATCAGACTGTGTCGGTGTTAAAAATTGGTGGTAAAAGCGTAATTTTGAACCGGAACGAGCAGGCATCCCTGCCTCTACGCCATTCTACTTCGCCGAGATGTTTTCGTTCTACTTCGCTAAATGTTTGCACGTTTAGCTTCGTAGGAACTTCGTGTTCGAGTTTCGTATTCAACTTAGATAAAATCTGCTTGGGTTTTGTTTTTTTATGGTATATAATATTACTCACCCCCAAGAAAGGAGGCCGACATGAAATATGAGATTAAAGGCCTTCTATTGCTTATGATTATCCCTATAATTATCGTCATTTAAAAATGAGGAAATAACATATGAAATTGAGTAAAAAGGGTTTTAAAAGACGTGGATCCAGGGTGACGCGATTTGTCGGCAATAATATACGCAGCACCGGACATGGCATCAAGAAAGGCGGAGAAAAAGCCGTACAATTCGTTGATAGTAAAATACAATCCACTAAACGGCGGTTTAAAAAAAGCGGTGAAAGGGCATCGCGGGTTATGGGCAGCATAAAAAAGCATGCTAAGATGCCCAATTTGGCTGATATCTTCAGGGACCGTGAAGGAGAACTTTTACCCTGCGTTAAAGAGATAAAGAGGATAGACAATATAGCTATTATGCGCCTTCAGGGCACTATAGATTCTTCCACTATACCGCATCTTAGCGCGAATATCAGCGATGATATGAAAAGATATCTTGACAGGGATATCATTCTCGATTTTAAAGATGTAAGCTACGTCGATACAGCAACCCTGGGGTATATTATTTTTTTGCTGGATAAACTGCAGAAACAGCGCAGAAAGCTGGGCATCATAAACACAACCCCTCTACTCGAGAATCATTTTGAGATAGAGAAGATAAGTGCGCTTGTGCGTGTTTATAAAAGCGAGGAAGAAGCCTTAAAAGAGCTTACGCAAGAAGAAATTTCTTGATAAGCCGCACATTAAACATGAGGATCTAAGAAATTGCTGAAAGGTATTACAAAAAATATCAAAATATTATTCAGTTTTATCATCCTATTATCTATTGCATTATCTTTCCCGAATGCAATCTGTGAAAACATCTCACAGGAGCCGCCAACAGGTGAGATTTCTAAAGACTCGCAGGTTACGGCAAGCCCTCTTAAAATAAAAGAGCATATATTCAAAACTAAGGACGGCTGGGAAATCTCTATAACAAGGTATATTCTCAAAGGTAAGGAGCCGCAGGAATGTAAAGCAGCCGTAATACTGTGCCACGGGTTTAATTTTAATAATCTATTTTGGGATCTTGAAAAACGCGTATCCCTTGCCCGCTATCTGGCAAAAAACGGTTATGATGTCTGGACGCCTTCTCTCCGGGGGTCGGGAGCAAGCTCAAAACCATTTTTAAACAGCGTGAGAGGTATTGTCGCGCTTGACATAAAAAATATGCCGAGAGAGGTCGTCCAGGCCCCCTCTAATATGGGAAAAATAAGATGGACCATCGATGACCACATCCTTCAGGATGCGCCGGCTATTGTAAATTACGTGAAGAGACAGTCTGGCTTTGAAAAGGTTTACTGGGTGGGCCATAGCATGGGTGGTATCATCATGTTCGGCTATCTTGAACGAGTAGCGCAGGATGATATTGCGGGGTTTATTCCTATAGGCTCGATGATGCTTATTCCGAAACCACTAACTCCGCATTTGAAAAAAATAGCCGATCAAGAATCCCTTTTGAGAGCATCCCTTATTATAAATACGAGAACCGCAGCGCAATTGCGCACGTATTCACTGAACAAGGTGAAGTATCCTATCGAAGAGCTGCTTCTCAACAGGGAAAATATGGATGATGGTATCATTTACCGTTTGTTTCGGAATTGCGTCAGCGATACTTCATCCGGCGTGGTAAGCCAATTTGCGAATTCGATACGGCAAGGAAGCATTCTCTCGAGCGACAAAAGTTATAACTATAGCGCTAACATCAATCATATTACTGTGCCAATTTTAATCCTCTCGGGCGGCGCAGATCCATTCGTCAGCGAAGATACATTGCGGGAGTACTATAAAAAAGTTTCTTCGAGAGATAAAGAAATTATTATATGCTCAAAAGATACGGGCTATTCAGCCGATTACGGCCACTGCGATCTGCTTCTCGGAAAAAAATCAAAGGATGAGATATATCCTGTTATACTTAATTGGCTCGACGAAAGGACTGAAGAGAAAAGCTTCATTGACAGGCTGCGGGACATGTTTAGGTAACTAAATGTTCGACCTGCATAACGGAGGTGTTAATATGCCCAAATTTTTCAAAAAAGCGTCAAAGCAGGCAGGACTGCCCCCCGGCACACTTGTACACATCGGAGAGAGGAAAGCCGAGCATACAAGGATAAGCATTATTGACTATAATGAAACTGAATTCAAGGAAACAGAGGTAAAAAATATCGAAGAATGTTTTCCCTTTAAAGAAACGCCTACGACAACATGGATAAATATAGACGGCCTGCACGACATTTCCCTTATAGAAAAAATAGGAAAATGCTATGGCTTGCACCCTCTCATTCTTGAGGATATTGTCAATACGTCCCAGCGGCCAAAATACGAGGACTTTCAAAACTATCTCTACATCGTTGTCAAAATGCTCTCTTATGATGAAAAAGAGAAGGAGATAAAGGTAGAACAGGTGAGCATCATACTCGGCCCGAACTATGTTATTTCATTTCAGGAAATAGAGGGTGATATATTCGATCCTATAAGACAGAGAATCAGAAATGCCAAGGGCAGGATCAGGTCAGAAGGAGCGGACTACCTCGCATATTCTCTCCTGGATACCATAGTCGATAATTATTTCATAGTCCTTGAGCAAGTCGGAGAAAGAATAGAGCGCATTGAGGAGGAAGTCCTTGGAAACCCCACACCGCATACCCTGAGCGCTATTAACAACTTAAAGAGTGACGCAATCTTTCTCCGCAAGGCTGTATGGCCGCTTAGGGATGTGATAAGCGGGCTTGAAAGGTCGGAATCTCCTCTTATCAGGAAAGGCACGCGTCTTTTTCTTAGAGATGTGTACGATCACGCTATTCAAGTAATCGATTCTGTCGAGACATTTCGCGACATGATATCCGGCAAACTTGATATATACCTCTCAAGCATGAGCAATAAGATGAACGAGGTAATGAAAGTGCTTACAATAATAGCCACTATCTTTATTCCTATTACATTCGTGGCGGGTATATACGGCATGAATTTTGATCCTGACGTTTCCCGTTTCAATATGCCCGAACTTAGCTGGAAATACGGATATATAGGCGCCTGGATAGTCATGATTGTAATGGCGCTGATTATGGTGTACTACTTCAAAAGGAAAAAATGGATTTAGTAATATTTGATATACTATAAGGAGGTTCTGAAATGAACTGGCGCTGGATAATTATACTCATATTGATGTTATTGTTGGTTATCTTTACCGCTCAGAATTATGAAGCGGTGGCAATCCAATTTCTCTTTTGGTCTTTTCAGACAAGCAGGGCCATAATCATTTTTGGAACGCTTTTGCTGGGCATTATTATCGGGTGGACCAGTTTTTACATGTGGAAAAGGCAAGAATAATATGGCTAAGAAAAAATATGTAATAATAAATAGAGCCACGCTGTTAATATTAATTATCATTGCGCTATTAACTTTTGGCAAGGATATGTTGGGCAGAGTCCTTTTTGAAAAGACAGTCAAGGCTATTACGGGGCTCCGCGTGATTACGGAAGACTTTAAAATCGGTGTAATAAAGAGCAATGTCGATATAAATGAAATTTTAATTTTGAATCCGAAAGGATACGCCGACAGAATAATGTTTGATGTGCCGGCGATATATATCGATTTTAACATCCCCGACCTCCTTAAGAAAAAGGCGCATTTGAAGGAAATGAGAGTAGACGTGAAAGAGTTTACCGTTATCAAGAGTAAGGATGGCGACTATAATATAAATTCTCTTAAGGTGGTTAAAATAGGGAAGGTCGAGCAGAGTGAGAAGATTGAAGTTGCCGGGATTCCAAATATCCGCATAGACAATTTAACGCTTAAAATAGGTAAGATTATATATAAGGATTATTCTCAACGGCCTTCCCCCGTAGTCTGGGAGTTTCCCGTTAATATAGAGGAGAGGATAGAGAATGTTGAGGACCTGCAATCAGTTGTGCGTATTATAGTCGTAGAAGCAATTAGGAAGTCGGCACTGAAACAGTTGATTGATATCAATTTGGAGCGGCTCGTAAAACCGATTAGGAAGACGCTCGAAAACGTTAAACAAGTGAGCGGAAAAGTTTCTGACGCCGCAAAAAAGTCAGCGGCCAAGACTGCAGAAACCATTAAAAAAACAGGAAGCGTCATTGCGGAAACATTCCAGGCACCTCCGAAGGAGTTAAAAACCTTAAATGAAAAACAGGAGAAATAGAATGAAAAAATTGATTTTGTTATCTGTTCTCATTGGCTTTGCAGGCGTCTGCGCTAATCATGTTTGCGCAGGGGAATATTATAAGGAGTTTGAAATAAAGCAAGGCATGCATGAGGATGTGGTTAATGAAAAATACGGCCAGCCGGTTTTAACCGAAAAAATAAAAGAAGGCTTTTTGCCAATACCCAAGAAAAAAGCGCTTTATAAAATAGACGATTCTACCTACATAATACTTCATTTCTTCTCGGGCAGGATAAGTGAGATAACAATATTGGAGGATGTCAATTTTGATGAGGCCTCCTCTTTGTTTAGGGAAAATTAAGCGGCAAAAGAGTTGAGCAGGTTAATATATCAGGAGGATACACATGAACATCATCTTATTCATTGCTACAATAGTCATATCGTTTATTGCGATAAGAATAGGTGCTATTGCGTTTCAGCTTACAGGCCTTGAGTGGTCTTTGGCGACTTTTCAGTCATTGTCTTGCTTTACCGGGACCGGTTTTACTACAAGAGAAGCTGAGCTAATAGTAGGAAATCCACAGCGCCGCCGCATAGCCTCTGTGCTTATGGTATTTAGGAAATGCGGGCCTCGTGACTTTGATTGCTACATTTGCCAATACCCTGCGGCCCTCCACGTATTTGCCCAAGATCACTATTCCTTTTCTGCATGTGGTTTTTTCTTCCAGACTGCTTCCGTGGATAAATTTGATTATAGTAATAATAGCAATTTACTTTTTATATAGGATATTTACCCACTCGAAATTTACACAAAAAATTACAAATTTTTTAAGATCGCGTATTATAAAGAAAGAGATTATTAAACCCGTCTCTTTTGAGGAGCTTTTAGTGGCCACGGGCGGCTATGGCCTGACAAATATTGAAATTACAGAAGCTTGCCCCATAGCTGATAAAAGCTTAATCGATGCCCCGTTAAGAGAACACGACATTACAGTGTTGACTGTGGAGAGAAAAGGTGAGATAATTCCTAATCCACCTAAAGACACAAAGATACTCTTAGGCGATAAACTGACCTGTTTTGGAAAACTTGATAACATAAGGCGGGAATTCGGTATCCTTAGTCTAAATAGGTAAAGGAAAAAATAGAATATGGACGAGAATCAACAGAATAAAGCTCTTAATTTTTCCATAATCGATGGGGCGCTCTCGGCGGTCATGGGGTCGCTGGCCGGCGGAATATTCCTTATGGGCTTTGCATTGAAAATCTTGAAGGCCGAGCCCCAGCAGATAGGCATATTGGCCTCTCTTCCCATGTTTGCCAACCTTGTCCAAATATTCGGTTCCTATATTATCGAGAAAACAGGCAGGAAGAAGGGGCTTTGCTTTTTTAGCGTCTTAGCAAGCCGTATTCTTTGGATCCTGATAATAATGCTTCCTATGGCGATATTTTCGCCGCTGTCCGACTGGAGGATCTGGGTATTGGTGGCAGTCATTGCGCTGTCAAGCCTTTTCGGCTCTCTTTCAGGAATAGCGTGGATGGCGTGGATGAGCGATTTAGTGCCCGGGGAGATCAGGGGCACGTATTTTGGCAGGCGTAATATGATAGCGTCAGCCTGCGGCATGGTTTTTATATTGTTAGGCGGTAAATTTTTGACTATGTGGGAGACGCGTTTCTCCGAGGCTAATCCTTTTGGTTTTATTTTACTTTTTGCCATAGGCCTAATAGCCGGCCTAGTGGCTGCCTGGTTTTTGTCGCGGATTCCGGAAGCTGAAAGCGCCGAAAAGAAAGATAGCGGCGGTTTTGATTTTTCATTATTCTTCCGACCCCTGAAAGACAGGAATTTCTTAAATCTGATTCTTTTTGTCTCCGCCTGGATGTTTGCCATCCAGATAGCCGCCCCGTTCTACGGCGTATTTATGATCGAAAACTTAAAGATAGATTTCACAGCCATTACAATATTCGGGACTTTTGCTACATTTGCGACTCTTTTTATGATGAAGATATGGGGGCCGATTTCCGACAAGCTCGGTAACAAACCCGTGATAATCGTTTCGGGATGGGTCCTTATCGCGGTACCGTTTATTTGGATCCTCGCACTTCCGGGCAATTACTATATGCCGATTTTAACCGCGCATATACTTTCCGGCGCATTCATGGCGGGCGCGGCGCTTTCCCAGTTTAACATCCTTATCAAACTGTCTCCGGCCGAGGGGCGCTCCGTCTATTTAGCGCTATTCGCCGCGATCACGGGGTTGGTGGGCGCGATCGCGCCTATAGTAGGGGGCGCCTTGTCTAATGCGCTTAAAGGCTTCACTTATTCATTATTATCATACAACATATCAAACCTGCATTTGATTTTTTTACTTTCTTCCGCTCTGCAGGTGCTCACCGTCTTCTTCATATTAAGGGTAAAAGAGCCGGCCGCCGCCGCGCCTGTTGCCGTGATAATGCGGCTTAAGAACGACCTTAACCCCCAGGTCGGAATTGCGAGTTCAACGGACTTTGTAATGGTGGAGCTCAAGAAAACGGAGAGAATACTGGAAAAAATAGATAAAGTCACGGATAAAATGGCGGCAAGCTCGGAAGAAAAAGTCAGGCGCGTCCTGGACAAGGGAGAGCGGATCACAAAAAAGCCGTTTGAAAAATTAAAAGATTTCTTCAAAGACAAAGACTGATAGGCAAAAAGGAGGGGCAAATGGTCAGCTTTCAGGAAGTTTTTCAGAATGTGGTAGTCAAGACTTTTGAGCGATTGCATATGTTTGCCATGGAAGTCGGGCCCAAAATACTCGTTTCCATAGTCATTTTATTGATCGGGTGGATATGCGCCGTGCTCATCAAGAAGGCAGCCGCCAAGATCCTTAAGGCACTAGGCCTTGATGTAGTTTCTGAAAAGACCGGCTTGAGACAGTTCCTTGAAAGGGGCGGCACAGCCAAGGCCCCTTCCGCTATAGTCGGGTTGGGGCTATACTGGCTTATTATCCTCAGTACTTTGATCATGGCCTTCAATACCCTGGAATTGTATGCGGCGTCTGAATTCATAAAGCAGATAATCTTGTATATTCCGAATGTCATGGTTTTTCTGATTTTTGTTATTTTGGGTATATTTTTGGGACGGTTTTTTGGTAAAGTGGTGGAGAAAACAGCGCACCTGGTCAATGCGCCTTTCCCTGTTTTGTTAAGCAGGGCTACGGCTTACACGATAGTCGGCCTGGCCATAGTCGTGGCCTTGGAACAATTGGGCGTAAACACGGCCGCTGTCATCCAGGCCTCTGTCGTCATCTTCATAATCGTCCCGATAATATTTTCTATAGTATTCATAATCGGCGGAAGAGAGATCGCTTCAAGCATTCTGGCGCAGAGATTTATAGTGAGGGAGTATAAAATAGGCAATACGATAGAATTTGACGGGATATCAGGGAAGATAGAGCACATCGATTTTATATCGACAAAAATAAAGGACAACGGCCAGGAGATAATCATCCCTAATTCGGAATTAGCGAGAAAGATAGTAAGGAAGAAGGCATAATGGCACATCTATGTGCCCAAACGGTGGTCGAATCTTGTTGAGATTCGACACTTCCTCGCGCATTTTCCGCCACCTTCGGTGGCGAGACCTCGCCAAAATGTACATTTTGGCGCGCGTGCTCGGTCGCCCGTCTAAAGCGAACGTCTTGTAAAATCTTGTAAAAACTTGTATAATAGACTAAATCATACGGTGTGTTTTAAAGCGTTATGATGTACCTGTTTTTCAATACGGCAGATTTTGATGGCCTCGTCCGGTGGCCTCGGCACTTCTTCCCGCGGGGACTCCCCTCGGTCGTCGGACATTGCGTCCTCAGTCGCGCGGCGGCCTGCGGCCGTGACGAACCCAAGAGAGAACACACCGCCATTCTACTTCGCCGTGCTACTTTCGTGCACGGCTTCGTAGGAATTGGCTGCGAAGGAGAATGGCCGGTTTTGAAGCTCCTTCGTAGTTCAACGCGAAAGCAATTGAGCGAAGAAGAGCTTCTCCGCCAATGTTTTCAAAATGGATAAATAGATAACGCTTTGTCTCCCAAAGGAGGTCGTGATGAATAAAGGAATTATTAAAACAGCCGCGTTAACAATGTTATTACTCGCATCTCTTAACAGCCACAGTTTTGGACAAGGGGAGTTAGAGCAAAAATCAAAACTTGCTGCGGCGAGTGACGTAATAGGCACTTGGGAAATGACCTATCAAGCTGTCAGGCCTTCCGTAAAGAATACCTGCCTTTATTATAGATCGGAGTCCAATAATGAGTAAATTCTTTGATTATTTTCAGATCGCGGGCTTAACCTTTTTTATTTCCGTGTTTACGGGGATAACATCGTATTTGTTTTTAATCAAGCGCATCAACCCTTTCACTATTATTATCGGGAAGAAGGGCATGCGGCTTATAGTCGAAATTTTCATATTTGTGGGGATAGTTCTTTGGATCATTGAAGTATTTCTGCACGCGCTTCATCTTAATTTACGTATTTTTCCGTCATTTCTGGATATACAATTGATTAATTCTACGCCATTAAAATTTACAGGAATTATATTTGTAACTACTGGTTTCGTAGTTTATACATTGGGCTTGGCCGTCTTCAGAAGTTCGTGGCGGATGGCAATTGATGAGAAAAACCCCGGCAAACTTATAACTAAGGGGATTTTTAGTTGTATAAGAAATCCAATTTTCACCTTTTTTAATTTTTACTTTATAGGGACTTTTCTAATAAACGGCAGTTTAATATTTCTACTTTTTGCTATATTTATAGCCGTGAATTTGCATTATCAGATACTACATGAGGAAAAGACATTATTAAAGATCTATGGACAGGCGTATCAGGATTATTGCGCTAAGGCTAGCAGGTATTTTATTTCGAAGCTCGTATCATCTAAAAATAATAGAAAATCTTAAGACGCGGAACGATCAATTAGGGGAAGTGATGACTTTTAAGAACGCGTTATGTGTTTATCCTCACCGGGAAGGCGTCCCCGAAAAAAAATATTGCGCCCCCATAGGCATGGAATATATCGCTGCTGCCTTAAAAGGCCTGATCGAAAAGATCACACTTATCGATATGAGGTTTAAACCTGATCTGAGTAGTTATATTAAAAATGATGACGTAGACCTGATCTGCCTATCCATAAACTGGGACTATCAAAGGGAAGCTGCTATAAATATCATCTCCAGGATCCCTGCCGGCATCAAGGTGATCGTCGGAGGAAGGGATGCGACGGCTTACGTGGAAGAGCTCTTTAAAAGATGCCCTAATATAGATATCATAGTCAGGGGAGACGGAGAAGAGATCGTTCAGGACATAGCTTCGGGACTTCCCCTTGAAGAGATATCCGGAATATCTTATAATAAAGGTACTGAGATCATTCATAATAAGACCCGCGAACTCCACTCCTTAAGCAACGCCATTTATCCGGACAGAAAGATGAGGCACGCCACTTATAGGCTTTTATACAAAAACATGGATTGCGGTATAGACGCTGACTTTATCTCTACATCGCGAGGCTGCCCTTACAGTTGTAAATTCTGTACATTTACTAATAATCCTTTAGGACAAAAAAGGCCATGGAGCGGCAGGTCTGCGGAATCTATCATCGAGGAACTGAAGACGATCGACGCTAATTTTATCGCCTTAGTGGATGATAATTTTGCGGTAGATATGAAAAGGGTCGAGAAGATCTGTGATATGATAATAGCGGAAGGCATTAAAAAGACATTCATAGTCAACGTAAGGATCGAGATCTATAGATACCCGGAGATCTTGAAGAAAATGTTTGAAGCCGGTTTTAAGATGCTTCTGGTAGGCATTGAATCAGCTCAAAATAAAACCTTAAAGGCGATGCAAAAAGGTTTTGATACGGCCCTGGCTGAAAAAGCGCTTAGAGAAATAGGAAAAGCAGGTTTTTACTTGCACGGATTTTTTATTATAGGGTGTATAGACGAGGATGAATCTGACATGTTAGAGATCGCCTCATTTGCTAAAAGGCTTAAGCTGGATAGCATAAACCTAAGCATGCTGAGGACAGAAAAATATTCCCCTCTAAATGATCTTATAACGAACCGCAAAGACTATTATGTGGATAAAAATGATATGGTATGTTCGAAAAAATATCCTTTAGAGCGATTAAAGGATATAAGGCGGCGCATAAGAAAAAACTACTATACCTTTCCGACAAATTTCAGAATAGCGAAGAAAATATTCACTTCCCGCGTGCTGACGTTTCGTATTTTTACTAAGTTGGCAGGCATTCTTATGGCCAGACAGGTTTTCAAGAAGAAGAAAAAAAAGAGTTAAATCAATCAAGGTGTTTCATGAAACTTTGTATACATTCACAGGCAAAGGTGGTATGATATCCCTATGACGCATATACCAGAACAATCAAATGTTTCATTTGACGGCCTGGGAATCGCTCCGAAGATCCTTGAGACACTTGACAGGATGCGGTTTACTCACCCCACGCCCATACAGTATAAGGCGATTCCGATAGGAATAGAAGGTAAAGATATTATCGGAGTCGCGCAGACAGGTACCGGCAAAACACTTGCTTTCGCTATTCCTGTTATCCAGCACCTCTCGCAGAAAAAAGGGCGATGTCTTGTTCTTACTCCCACAAGGGAGCTTGCTATCCAAGTTGATGAATCATTCCGGAAAATCGCTCCATTATTCGGCATAAGTACGGCTGTTATAATAGGAGGCGCGTCTATGAATTTACAGCTTAAGGCATTAAGAAATAATCCCAAAGTCATTATTGCGACACCCGGCCGCCTGGTAGACCATATGGAGCGCCGCACTGTCCGCTTACATGATGTGGATTTCCTGGTACTTGATGAAGCTGATAGGATGCTTGACATGGGTTTTAAGCCGCAGATCGACCGTATCCTTAAAGTTATTCCGAGGAAAAGGCAGACAATGCTTTTTTCAGCGACTATTCCGGGAGATGTTATTGCAATAGCAGCTTATCACATGAAACTTCCGGTTCATATCGAAGTCGCACCCTCCGGCACGGCACCCGAACTTATCGTACAGGAGATTTTTATCGTTAAAAAAGAGACAAAAAGACAGCTCCTGGCAAAATTACTCTATCAGTACCACGGACCGGTGCTTATTTTTTCACGGACAAAGATAGGCGCTCGGAAAATTACCCGGTATATCAGGGAAATAGGGCATAAAGTCGCCGAAATCCACTCGGACCGTTCGCTAGGCCAGCGAAAGGAAGCGCTTAATGGTTTTAAAAATGGTAGATATAGGATACTTGTTGCTACTGATATCGCGGCCAGAGGGATTGATGTTATCGGTATAGAACTTGTTATAAACTATGATCTTCCTGACGATATAGAACAATATGTTCACCGCATCGGCCGAACAGGCCGCGCCGGCCACGAAGGCCGGGCCATATCTTTTGCGACACCGGAGCAGGGCCACGAAGTCCGCAGCATAGAAAAGCTTATAAAAGTTGCATTACCTATAACTGAGCATCCTGATCTGCCTCGCGAAAACTTTATTCAAGCGCCGAAACAAACATATAGCTTCGGACCTCGCGGCAGGCGCGGAAGAGGCCGCCATAATTTGCGTAGAACACGCAGAAGGGGAAGATAGCAGGAGGGAAGTTAAATGAAATGTTGCGCATTTGAGAATCTCGAAGATCCAAAAAAAAGAAATGCTCGAAAAAATAAACGGTATAGGATTTGCGTTATTTATGGTGATGATAGGCACTCTTTTGCTTGTACCCAAAGGAACGCTTCCTGAATCTACCTGCCAAAAATCTGGTTCAAATCAGGCACAGGATAATGCGAGCCAGGTCTGCGATCTTACCCCTGTCGATAACAGTTGTTTTTTGCTTTAACATATGGTTATTCAAGACGTTACAACGAAGTTAAGAGTTAACGTTGGGACACTACTGGTATCTGCCCCTTTTTTATGTCCCTCCCTTGACAATATACCAAGCTAATGATATAGTTATTAGTATAATTAAGAGGTGCAAATTAAGATGGAGGATAAAACGAGAAGACAAGAGCCTGTCAACGCCGAAAAATTTACAAGAAAAAGGCTGGGTGAGAGGTTAGTGGAAGAAGGCCTCATTACAGAGGAGCAGTTTCAGATAGCCTTAAAGAAACACCAGGAAAGCAAGGTAATCTTAAGGCAGATATTGATAGATATGGGTTTTATCACTGAGGAGCGGCTGATGGAGTTTATAGGGGTCTCTTTAGGGATACCCTTTATGAAAGATTTAGCTATGAAGATAATAGATCCAGAGGTGATAAAGATAATTCCTGAAAAGACCTGTCGACAATATTTGGTTATGCCTTTATTTAAGTTCGAAAATGTCCTAACTGTAGCCATGGCTGATCCTTTTGATGTCTTTGTCATTGATGACTTGCATTCTATGGCTAAGTATAAGATTGAGCCGGTATCTGGTAAGAGAGATGAGATCATCAAGGTCATAGATAGGTTTTATGGATCAAAAGGGCTTTTGGAAGAGATGGTCAAGGGAATGTCCAAAGAGGCAGAGGAGTTAGAAATAATAAAGGAAAAGAAGGAAGAAGCGGTTACTGAGGAAGAATTAGCTGGAGCGGATAAGGCCCCCATCATTGGGTTGGTAGATACCATGATCACACAGGCTATCAAAGAGAGGGCCAGTGATATCCATATTGAGCCTGATGAGGAGAAGTTGCGTATCCGCTATCGGGTTGATGGAATATTGCGAGAGACCATGGTGTCTCCAAAGCGCCTCCAGGCATCCATAACTTCCAGAATAAAGATCATGGCTAGTATGGATATTGCCACAAAAAGGACGCCTCAAGACGGCCGTTTCAAGATAAGATTGGGGAAGAAAGATATTGACGTAAGGGTTTCATGCATGCCCACCGTTTATGGTGAAAAGGTGGTGATGAGACTCCTGGATCAAACCAGCATCTTGATAAATATGGAGGAGTTGGGTTTCAATAAGGAATGCTTGCATCAATTTGAGGAGTTAATCAAAAGAACTTATGGAATTATCCTGGTAACCGGTCCTACGGGAAGTGGAAAGACAACCACCTTATATGTGGCCTTACACACTATAAATTCTCCGGACAAGAATATCATTACTATAGAAGAACCGGTAGAGTACAATCTGGAGGGGGTTAATCAGATCCCGGTGAATGTAAAGGCAGGAGTGACCTTTGCTAAGGGCTTGAGGTCTATCTTGCGGCAGGACCCCGATGTAATTATGGTTGGTGAAATGCGAGACCTGGAAACTGCTGAGATTGCTGTTCGAGCCGCTTTGACCGGTCACCTGGTCTTCAGTACTCTTCACACCAACGATGCCTCCAGTTCTATAGTTCGGATGGTGGATATGGGAGTGCCGTCTTACTTGGTATCCTCCTCAGTTGGCGCTGTCTTGGCCCAGAGATTAGTCAGAACCATCTGTTTGAAGTGTAAGGAGCCTTTTCAACCTTCTCAAGATATGTTGGAAGAAGCGAGATTGGAAGGTAACCCCCGGGATTATACCTTTTACCGAGGCAAGGGTTGCGAGAACTGCGGCAAAACAGGCTACCAAGGTCGGATTGGTTTATTTGAGTTGATGGTTGTTGATAAGAAGCTGAGGAGTCTAATTCACACCGGAAAATCGATCGATACCATAAAAGAGGCAGCCCAGAAGGCGGGGATGAGGATATTATGGGAGGATGGCATAGAAAAGGTTCTCAAAGGAATAACCACCCTTGAAGAGGTCAAGAGAGCTGCTTTTATGGAGGAAGAATAATCATGCCCATATATCTTTATAAAGTCAGGGATAACTCGGGGAAGGTCTTACAGGGGCAGATGGAAGCCTCTGATGGGAAGGACCTGAGAAGAAAGTTGGATGAGAAGGGTTACTTCATCGTGGAGTACTCAGAGAAGAAGCCTAAGCAGGGAATCTTTTCAACCGACATATTTCCCGGGCTTGGAAAAGTCAATCTTAATGACATATCCATCCTTAGCTGGCAACTTTACACCATGCTGGATGCCGGTTTAACCTTACTCAGTAGCCTTAAGATCATCACGAATCAGACTAAGAATAAGAGTCTGAGGTCTGCTATCGGTGATGTGTGGCATCGGGTAGAAGAAGGTGCATCGTTTTCCGAGTCCTTAAGAGAACATCCTCGGATCTTTTCTCGGTTGTATGTCCAGATGGTCAATGCCGGGGAGATAGGTGGTGTCCTGGATGAGATGTTGAGAAGGTTAGCAGTATTCTACGAGGGGCAGGCTGAGATAAGCTCGAGAGTTAAATCCGCCCTGACCTACCCTATTCTTTTAATGGTAGTTTCAGTAGGTGTGGCTATCTTTTTGGTAACTTACGTCTTGCCTAAATTTGTCATAGTCTTCGAGGACATGGGCGTTACCGTTCCCTTGCCTACCCAGATCTTGCTACAGATAAGTGTATTTATTACGTACTATTGGTATATCATCTTGGCGGTGGCTGCAGGAACCTTTATGATATTTAGATTCTATGTAGGAACAAAGGGAGGATATTTTAAATTTGATCAACTTAAGCTTAAGTTACCCGTTATAGGGAATCTGATCAGTAAGACAACTATATCCCGGTTTGCCCAGACCCTATCCATACTCATCAGCGGCGGCATACCCGTGTTGACCTGTTTAGATGTAGTTACAGAGACTATAGGAAATACGGTAGTGGCTAAGGCCTTAAAGGATGTATGCTCCAGTGTAGGTGAGGGGAAAACCATAGCACAACCTCTTGCAGAAAGCAAGTTATTTCCTGAGATGGTAGTGAATATGGTCAGGGTGGGTGAGGAGACAGGAGCTTTGGATAAGATGTTGGCCAAGATAGCCGACTTTTATAATAAAGAGGTGGACAATGCCATAAAGACATTTACCGCGCTAATCGAGCCTTTATTGATAGTCTTTATGGCAGTGGTGATAGGATTTATTGCTATATCAATCTTTTTGCCTATGGCTGATATAATGGAAGGTTTACATCAGTAATTCATGATACACGATACAAGAAAGAGAGGTGATTCCTTATGAAAAATGGTATGAAAGCAAGTATGTATGGGAAGGTTGGAACCATAGGGCTTACTATCTTAATGGTGGCCTTTACCATCTTCGCCTTAATGAGGCCTGATGTAGGACTAACAGTGATAGTGATATGGTGTTTACTTATGATAATATTTAAATTAGATATATTGACGTTGGAGATGATAAAATTGGCAGAACTGAATAAAGGAAAGTAGAAGAGGGGGGGTAAAGTGTTTAAACTATTTCTTAAGTCTAAAGGGGGTTTCACTCTTATCGAATTGGTTATGGTCATTGTCATCATCGGTATCTTAGCCGCCATCATCGTTCCCAGATTTACAGGTCAGAGGGACCAGGCAGAAATCGCCGCTACCAAGGCCAACCTGGAGAGCCTTCGCACAGCTATAGACCTTTTCTATGCCAATGAAAGTCAATGGCCAGCGGATGATCTGGCTGATTTGGTAACGGGGTTAACAGGTGGGACAGGGGACAAGTATATCAGGGCTATACCTAAAGATGGAGTTAAGGGGGTAAGCGCAGTGGTAAATGCCCAAGGTAATGCCGGTGGCTGGTATTGGGATAAGACCAATCATGATCTCCTTCCGAATTTGACCGGTAACGATGCTAACGGCGATGCCTATAGCAGTTATTAAACTGTGGTAGAAGCAATGGGTATATTGGAAGAGTGGTTTTTAAGAATTATTCAGTTGGTGGTTATCTTCTTGGCCACCTCTCTTTTGTATGAGAGCTACCGGACTTTCAAAAGGCCACAGGACCTATGTCTAGTTCTATCCTTCGGGGTAATCATACTTAAGCAGGCATTGGTCCTATTGGTGCTTAGCGGCCAAGTCTACTTCAAACTGGCTGGCTTTCATTTTTGGTTCCCGGTGGTGGACCGTTCCCTGGAGACCCTCTTTTATCTATTTATGTCCTATACTATGTTTTATAGCCATGCCCAGGTTAAACCAGAGATAAAAAGGATCTTATCTATAACCATAGTTTCTTTAGCCGTCTTCACAGGTTTAATGTGGTATTACTGGCAGCCATATGCCTACAATAAATTCACGTTTGGAAGATTCTGGGGCGACCCATTCTTTGAAATACTTCACCTCGGTTTAGTCGGAGTCATCATCACTTACCTTTACTTACAAAAGAGGAGTCTATTCAAAGGGTGGATGCAAGGGGCACTCTATATGATACTGTTGGCCCATTTTTTCCATCTTACTAATCTGATTAATGCCCAAGGCCAGATCGTAGCTCTGAGAAGGGTTGAAGAGATCACTATCTTCCTGGGATACTTAACGCTGGCCCTTTCACAGATAAGGCTAAAGATTCAACCCAAGTTCATATTGGTTTTGCTCTCAGTTCTCTTGCTGTCTACTATATTGACTGTCCTTATGGTTTCAAATGAGGTCAGAAACAGATTGCTGGTCTTTACCTATGAAAAGCTCTCCGCAGAGAGTGCTTTGGACACAGTGTTCGATTTGAAGAAGGTTCTCTATTTGATAGCCGGTTCGGGAGTAGTATTGGCCAGCTTCATCGGATATATATTCTCTGGAAGAATCGTTAACCCCTTGACCCGGTTGGTGCAGGGGACAAGAAGGGTTGGCAAGGGCGATCTCTCCACCAGGATAGAGGTCGAGACTCGAGATGAGTTAGGAGAGCTGGCTCAGGAGTTTAATCGGATGACCGATTCACTCAGAGAGCAGACCTCAAAGTTAGAAAAGGCTAACTGGAGGCTTAAGATAGTCAATCAGGAGTTGATTGAAAAAGGACAGGAATTGGCGCAGGCGGCTAAGATAGCCTCTATAGGCTATCTGGCCGGCGGTGTAGCTCACGAGATTAACAATCCCCTGATGTCAATGCTGGGCTGGGCCCAGATGGGTCGGGAGATAGTAGAAAAGGAAGAAGGCAAGGCCACTCCGGAAGAAAAGAAATATCTAAAGACACTAAAAGGATACTTAGAGACCATAGAGGAAGGAACGCGTCGTTGCCAGGTTGTTACCGAGAGCCTGTTAAAGATATCCCGTCAGATGGATCTGGATAAGATTCAGTTGGTGGATATAAATAAGGTGATAGAAGATGTATTTAGCCTTATGCTACATCAGGCCAAGTTTAAAAATATAGAGATAAAAAAGGACCTCTCCTTACTTTTGCCTAAAGTAGAGATTAATGTGGGACAGATCCAACAGGTATTCATCGATCTTATGTCCAATGCCGCCTTAGCCATGCCTCAGGGAGGAGAGTTATCTATATCCACCTCCTGTAAAGACGATAAATTTGTAGAGATTAAGATTCGAGATGCCGGCTGTGGTATCTCCTCAGGGAATCTGGATCAGATATTCGACCCATTCTTTACTACCAGAAAGACGGGTAAAGGGATGGGATTAGGACTGTCGGTTGCTTATGGAATTATCGAACAACACAATGGCACCATAGAGGCAGAGAGCAAAGAGAAGGCCGGCACTACCTTTACTATCAGACTGCCGGTTGCATGATGCACGATACAGGATGCACGATGAAAAGAAAAAGGCTTGGTTTCACTCTGCTCGAACTGATTATGGTCGTGGTCATAGTGATTATAGCCGGCATAATCGTAGGGCCTAGATTGGTAAATTTCCTGACCGCATGGGATTTGGAGGCAGAGGCCAAAAAGTTAAGGGCCAGGATAATGGATGCTCGACAATTGGCTATTACCAAACAGAAGACCTATAGGTTAGAGTTCGATTTAGATAGTGAGAGTTATGATGTCGAGTATGATCCTGGCGACGGCTCTTATATCCTCGTTGAGACGGTGAGCCTGAAAAATAGCGTCGATCTCTATTCTACTGAATTCACCAATAACAAGGTGGATTTTGATTACATCGGCGCGCCGTCCCAGGCAGGCAATATTGTATTAATAGATACCAGAGGCGATACTTCTACCGTTAGTATCGCCTCTGCTACAGGGCGGGTTAAGATTCAATGAGAGGGAAAGGTTTTACCTTAATAGAAGTGGTGTCTTCCTTGGTAATCATAGGAATAACTTTGGTGGCTGTGGTGGGGATGTTTTCTATCGGCAATAGGGCCTACATCAACCCAGAGCTCGGCAAGGAAAAGGTTATTGCCTATAACCTGCTTCAGAGGAAGATGGAAGAGGTAAGGGCTCAGGATTTTGTGAATATAAATGATGAGAGCAATTACGTATATGATGATTTTCTAGATTATACTTTAGATACGGATGTAACTGACCTCAGTTTAGATCTGAAGATCGTGAAGAGAATAGATGTTACTATCACATGGACAAATGCCTTTGGCGACATCGTTACCGAGGCCATAGCCACCAAGATTACGGATTGGGAAAGGGAGAATGCGAAAGAGGAGAAGACGACCGGAAAGGGAGAAACGAGACGGGAGGAAAAAAGGCCGAAGAAAGAGAAGAAAGATGATGACGACGATGACGACGATGATGATTGAGAAGGCGGAGAAGAGGAATAGAGGAATAACGCTGATTGAAGTGATTTTAGCCTTGGCCTTAGGGGCATTGATCTTAGCTTCTTTAACAGGGATTCTTAATATCTCCTTAAAGAGCTGGGAATTAAGCGAGGAAAGCAATGAGTTGATTCAGATCGGAAGGGTGGCTATGGAAAGAATAATGTCCGATATCAGATATGCGGTTTCCCTGTCAACATTTAGTGGTGGAGTATTGGAGTTTGATACTAAATATTTAGATGAGGATGACGACGTAGAGACCATAAAATATGAAAAATCTGGTTCAGATATCAACAGATCTGTGAAAGAGAATTCTAATTACGGCCAAGCCAACCCTATAGCCAACTATGTGGATAGCTTTGGGATTACACTTCTAAGGGCTAATGGTACCTCTACTCCGCAGGCAAACCAGGCTGCTTCAGTGAAGATTGATTTAACCCTGGTGAGCGGAGATGAAACCTTTGAAATCACATCCACTGCCCATATGCGTAATTACAACCCTTAAGCGTCATATAAATATAAAGCGGTAAGGGAGAATGATGAGATGGGAAGAAAAAGGAATGAATCAGGAGTAGTCTTCATAACCGCGCTGGTAATGATGCTCATCTTGCTTTCTCTGGGAATGTCTTATCTGGTTATCGCCAGGACCCGGGCAAGGATCGCCAGCAATCAGAGGGCTGTCCTGAAGGCCTTTTACATAGCCGAGGCCGGCCTAGAAGAGGCGATAGATGAGCTGTTTACTGATTCTGGTTGGGGAGTTGGTTTTACCAATGAGTCCTTTGGCGGCGGAACTTATAATGTTTTCTTGACCGGAAGCCAGGGCGAGACTATTGAGATTACATCTCGCGGTACCTTTGGCGGGGCCTCGAGGACTATAAGGGCAGAGGTCCTTGTGATTAATCCTGCCAATCTTTCCGAGTGGATAGGCTCTGCCGGTACTGGTGGCGGCAATGTCGACTTTTCAGGTTCAAGCGGAACCATTAGCGGTGTTGTAGTTGTTAAAGGCGATTTTGAAGCAGGGGATATGGATACAGATGATGCCAGGATAATTGAAGACTTCTCCGATTTACCTGTAATCGAAGTATATCTTGACTCCTATAAGACAATCGCTGACCATGTAGCAGAAGAAGACAAGGGCAAGGACAAAGACAAGGATGGCGATGAGGAGACTTTTACCCCTCCTTTTAAATCAGGCGAGACATATACAGGAGTCTATTATATTAAAGGCGATGTTGTCATCGAGAGCAACGTAACTATTTATGGGACGGTAGTAGCCGAGGGCGATGTAAATATCAATGCTACCAATGTCATTATAGAAGCAGAAGGAGATTCAGAAGAAGAATGGAATCCAGTTGAAGGTTATCCAGCCATTATCGCTGATGGTACTATTAATATGGACGGGATGACCAACTCTTCTATAACTGGTTTAGTTTATGCTACTGACGATGTCAAGATGGATGGTACAAGCGGCGTTACATTTGAAGGGGGGTTGATAGTGGGTAAGGACCTTGCTGCCAAAGATGGCGAAGACTTAAGTATTTCCTATGGCCTTGAGATTCAACCCCCTTATTTTACTTATGACAGGAACGACGTGCCAGAGGAAAGTACTATATATATCATCTCCTGGAAGGCGTATCCAGGTTCATGATATATGATACAGGAAAATATGGAAAGAGAAAAGACGATCGGGAAATATAAGCTATTGCGGGAGATCGGAAAAGGGGGCATGGCTATAGTGTATAAGGCACTTGAGGCCGGCACGCAAAGGAATGTTGCCCTCAAGGTCCTCCTTCCGAACATGGTGGATCGTTCTACTGTGGAACGTTTCAATCGTGAGGCTCGGGCCATGGCCAGGTTGAAACACCCGAATATTATAGAGGTCTATGATTTTGGAATGACCGGGGGACAGCATTATCTTGCCATGGAATTTATTGAGGGTGAAAGTCTCAAGACTCTGATTAAACGCAAAGGCCCTCTTTCTGTGGAGGAGAGCTTAGATATCATCGCTCAAGCCGGAAAGGCGCTGGCCTATGCCCATAGCGAGGGCATGATCCATCGAGATATAAAATCCGGCAATATAATGATTACCAAAGAAGGCAAGGTCAAAGTCATGGACTTTGGCCTGGTCCAGATAGCAGGGGTTACCAGAGTGACTACTGAAGGCTCGGCTGTAGGGACGGTTGAATATATGTCTCCGGAACAGGCTTCGGATGAAGAACTTGATTCCAGAACCGACATCTATTCGTTAGGGGTGACCATGTATGAGATGCTCACCGGCCATCCTCCGTTTGAAGGTGATTCCTTTCAGGCCGTGTTGATAAAACAAAAATCTGAAACAGCGCCTTCGATGAAAAAGTCACGCCCGGAGATACCCATGGAGCTGGAGGAGATAACCCAAAAGGCCATGGCTAAAGATATTACACAGAGATACCAAAAGGCTGAAGAATTGCTCGATGATATAAATAGACTTAGAGGAATCGAAGTGCAAAGGACGCAAAAAAAAGCGGAGACCGCAGAAAAACCGCAGAGGCCGCAGAGGAAAAAGATTTCTCGAGCAATTCTCGGCCTAATAATAATAGGGCTTTTGGGCTATATTGGTTATATAAATAGAGCAGAGTTTTCTTTATTTCTTTCTGACTTAGGTGCGAAGATTAAGATGGCTCCGACGGGAAAGGCCGATCTAGTTAGAGAGACTGAGGAACTTCTCAAGAATCTTGAAATAGCCGATGAGCACCACAGCCTTGGTCTGAAATTTTACAGGGATGGATTTGTTGATGAAGCCATAGCCGAGTATAAAAAGGCAGTAAGGTTAAGACCTGATTACCCCCTCTATTATAAAGATCTGGCAATAGCTTATGAAGAAAAAGGGGAAATTAAGAAAGCTGTCAAGGCCTGGCAGGAATTATTAAAGTATGACGAGACCAGTCCTTTAGGCACCATGGCCCGCGAGCATTTTGAGAGATTGAAGTGAGCCGAGATGGAAAGGAATTATTAGGATGCCTAAGTTATTGATCAAAACAGGAAAGAAGAAGGGATCAGTTTACCAACTGCATAATCAGGAGGTATCTATCGGCCGCGGCCCTTCCAATATGATAGCTTTGCCAGATCGCCGAGTCTCCAGAGAACATGCGCGCATAGTTCCTCATGATAAAGAATATATAATCGAGGATCGTGGCTCAATCAATAGAACCTTAGTCAACAACTCTCCTATTACCAAACAGATCCTTAAGCTTGGGGATGAGATCAAATTGGGAGGAACGATCTTGGCATTTTTATCCCTTGGCCCCCCGGAAGAGGTAGAGGTAAAAAAAGGGGCACACCAGGTAAAGGTGGTCTCTGGAGAGACAACCTCCAAGGGCCTTACTGTGGAGATGGTAGTAAAGTCTGAAGAGGTGGGGCCGTTAGAGGCAGAAGTAGTTAAACCCGATGTAAAGACACTGCAAAAGGCCTATCAGAGGTTGATGGTCCTGTATCGAATTAGTTACGGCTTAGGCTCACTTTTGGAAATGCCCAAGCTTTTAGACGGGATAATGGAATTGGTCCTGGAGATTATGGAGGCGGATCGAGGTTTTATCATGTTAGTAGATGAAGAGACAGGAGAGTTGATCCCCCAGGTTACCCGCAAAAGAAAAGGACTCGAAGAAGTTGAGGAGATTACCGTTTCAAGTACTATTACTAATCGTGTCGTTGAGACGGGGGAGTCGATTTTGACATCAGATGCCATGCGGGATGAGAGATTTAAAGAGGCGCAGTCAGTCGTCCTTCACGGGATCCGCTCAGCGATGTGTGTTCCCATAAAGGCCAAAGAGAAGATACTAGGGATTATGTACGTTGACACAAAGGCCAAGGTCGTAGGTTTCGCCAAAGATGACTTAGAACTTTTAACTGCTATCTGTAGACAGGCAGGTGTAGTTGTTGAGAATGCCAAGCTCTTTTATGATTTAAAGAAAGCCAACCAGGAACTCAAAGAACAGCAGGATCAGTTAATTGAATCAGAGAAGTTAGCTGCTTTAGGCCAGTTGGCCGGCGGCGTAGCTCATGAGATAAACAATCCCTTGACCAGTATTATCAGTTATGCCGAGCTTTCCTCCGAACGATTAGCCGCAGGGATGACGAGTCCGGAGGAACTTAAAAAATCTAGTGAATTTTTGAAGATAGTAAGGGATAACGGATATCACTGTCAGAAGATAGCCAAGGACCTTCTTCAGTTCGCTCGTCGAAAAAAAGCCGAGATGGTTCCCGCCGACGTCAATAAGGTTATAGAGTCGACCTTGGTTATGGCCCGATATCATATGAAGAAAGTCTGGATAAAGATGGTAATGAATTTGAATCCTGATCTTCCCCAGATAACCGGTAATAGCGATCAACTGCAGCAGGTATTTTTAAATATGATTATAAATGCCAGGGATGCTATGGGGAAAGGCGGGACATTGACTATTACTACCTCAAAGATTGAGGATAAATGGGTAGAGGTCAAATTCACAGATACCGGTTGTGGCATTCCTCTGGATTTGCTGGAAGAGATCTTTAAACCCCTATACACTACCAAGGGGGAAGGAAAGGGTACGGGCCTGGGACTCTCTATAAGCCAGGAGATTATAGAGCGCCATAAGGGAACAATAGATGTGGAAAGTACTGTAGGTAAGGGGACTGCCTTTATTATTAGATTGCCCTTGATCGCGGGAGATTGAGAAGATGGATACTAAGAGTTATTGGGAGAAGATAGACCAGAAAATGGATAAGGTCAGGTTCTTAGATAGACTCCATCCATTAGAAAGGCTATTTGAAGAGAAGGTAAAGATTGGCCTCGACATAGGCACTTATTCGATCAAGATGGTTCAATTAAAAGATACCCCCAAAGGACCAACTCTTGTTAAGCTGGGTTATAAAGAAATACCTAAAACCTTATCAGAATCTAAAGCCTCCGGAACCGAACAAGATTCTATCGCTTCGGTCCTGCGCGAACTCTGGCAAGAACAGAAGATAAAGGGAAGGAGGGTAAGGCTGGCAGTTTCTGATTCCTCTATCTACTCAAGAGATATAAGTATTCCTCGGGTGACTGAAGAGGAGCTGGTCAAGGCCATTAAATGGCAAGCAGAAAAATATATCCCCTTTTCTATAGATGATGCTATTGTTGATTTTCAAACTTTAAGGTCAGATTCCAAAAAAGGTTCAGACCAAATGGAGATAATCGTAGTGGCAGCTAAAAAAGAGACCGTCAATAAGTATCTAACCGTCCTAAAAGAGGCCAAACTCATTCCCACTAATTTAGATGTATGCCCCTTTGCAGTGGTAAAGTCATTCTTGAAGAACTATCCCGTTAACAAGGAGGAGATGGTAGCCGTTATTGATATAGGGGCTAAGGTCACCTCTGTTATCATAGCCAAAAGAGGCTCCTTACAATTTGTTAGAAATATAGAACTAGCAGGAAGTAATTTTACTCAAGTTCTTGCCCAAGGCCTAAACGTGGAAAAAATAGAAGCAGAGAAGATAAAGAAAAGGTCCAGTCTCTACCCTTTAGAAATGGATGAAAAAAAGGAAGGGCCAAACATCTTTCCTATAATCGAGCCCTTGCTGGTAGAGTTAGCACAGGAGATAAATCGCTCCTTTGCTTATTGTGAGACAGAGCAACTCACTCAAAGAATAAATAAAGTAATCCTTTATGGAGGAGGTGCACGGCTTAAAGGGCTGGATAAGTTCTTGAAAGAGAAGCTGAGAGTGCCGGTTGAGATAGGAAATCCTTTTAAGGATATAGCCATTGATCGAATCGAAGTTGATACTCCAATTTTAGATGAGGTATCTTCCAGCCTAATGGCTGCCTTGGGTGCAGCCCTGTGAGATGATTTACGATACATGATAAAAGGAATCCATGATGAGACAGATTAATTTGCTGCCTGAGAAGGTACATAGGGCAGAAGAGAGAAGGTCCATAAGAAAGTCCCTCATAACCGCTGTGAGCTTGACCTCTTTGGTAGTATTATCAATACATCTTTTATCAGCAGGCAGAGTTGAAAGGTTAGAAAAAATAGCAAGACAGCTCACCTCTATAAAAGTACCCCCGGAGATCAGCCAGCTGCGGGGGAAAATAGCTCGATTAAAAGTAGAGAGGCAAACATTCATAGATAGAAATAGAGTACTTCTGGATATATTATCTAAAGACCTTCCATATCCCTATATTTTGAAGACTATAGGCAATGTCACTTCGGATATGGTTTGGCTGACAGGGTTTTCTATAGATAGCCGGAAGGGGACCTGTCAGATCGATGGCCAGTCCTTTAATACCAGCTTAGTGAGCGAATTTATGCTTGAATTAAAAAAGTTACCCTATTTTGAGAGTGTAGACCTGACCTCCATGGAAAGGAGAACTGAGCTGCAGGAGAAAGGGGTAGATTTCAAGATTACCTGTAAGTTTAAGTGATGCCCTGAATAGGTCATAAATGATAACACAGATTTTAAAAACAGGAAGAAACGGCTATGAAATCGGGCTTAAGAAGAATAATTAGATTGGAATGTCTAGGATTTTCCTTGATTCTTATTCTCTTTCTTATATTTGACTTTTATCCTAACTTGAGAGCGGCAGACCAATTGAAGGAGAAGATAAGGTTGGCCATGAAGGCCTCTAATGCCGTCTCACAACCGGAAAGGGAAAGACAGAAGAAAGAACTTGAGGAAGAATTAAGCCAAGACAAAGAAAATTTACAGCTTATACAACAGGCCATTGCCAAGGTTCAAAGTGAGGTTGTGCAAGAGAAAGATCTACCTTTTGCAACCAGGGAGATAGTTGATATAGCCGCCTCGTCCCAGATCGAGCTGGCCTCGGTCAAACCTTTATCTATGCAGGTAAAAGACGAGTATGAACTCCTGCCGATAGAGATACGATTCCAATGCGGATTTACTGACCTAATCAAGTTTTTGTCTAAAGTGGAGGCCTCTTCCACATTAGTGGCTGTTCAGAATCTGTCTATAAACAGGGATGAAGTCCTCTTCCCAAAATTAGATATACGTTTGACCGTTTGTGCCCTATTTTCTTCTGAGCAGAGGTAAATATACTATGAAGAAGAGAGAGAAGATAATCGGAATCATCATGTTAGCAGCAATCGTAATCTGGGGTATTATGTACTTGCCAAAGCCCCATAGAGAAAAAGTCGAGGCTATAAAATCAATCGAAAGACCAGCCAGAAAGCCAATTAGAGTTTCTGGGCCAAAGATGAGTGGTTTTGAGCCTTCAGAACAGTTTGACTTACAAAGACTGATTGAGCAGACGAAGTTAAGAGCTAAAAGAATAGAAATATTGTCAATAAGAGACCCTTTTGAGAAACTTGAACCAAAAATGTCCAAATTGGGTTTTTCAGATTTAGTCCTCTCTGGGATAATCTGGGATAAGGAAGCGCCCCTTGCTATAATAAACGATCATATTTTAAAAGAAGGAGATACTATATCAGACTTTGAGATAGAAGAGATCAGGGAGGACGAGGTGGTATTGGTTAAAGGGATGGAAAGATATGTACTTAAAGCTTTCACTGAAAAGTAGACAGAGTGAAAAGGAGGCCTAAAGAATGACTCAGAAAAAAATACTTATTATCGATGATGATCCCAATATAGTACAGGTGATAAAGGATAGGATGGAATTTCATGGTTATCGAGTGATTGGTGCCTATAATGGACCCCAGGGTTTAAAAAAGGCCGAGGATGAGGAACCTGACATAATACTTTTAGATATCATTATGCCTGAGATGCATGGTTTTGAGGTCTGTAAGAAACTAAAGGAGAACCCTAAGACCAAAAAGATCCCTATTATTATGATCACAGGTTGTGGCATAGAAGACATAGCGAGAGATGAACCCGATGTTAAGGCAGAGGCCTATATTGCTAAGCCTTTTGAGTCAAAGGCAGTAGTTAATATCATCCGGATAATCATACAGAAATATTCAAAAAAATGAAAGATCCCAGGATCGGAGGAGAGAGAGTATGTCTACTAAGAGAGAGATAGGCCCCAAAGTCAGGATGAATATCTTAGCGGTAGATGATGAAGAGAATGTGCGAAACCTGTATGCTACTGTTTTGGGCGAAGAAGGCTATAGGGTAGTTACTGCTTCAAGCGGAGCCGAGGCTATTGAAAAAGTAAAGAAAGAAGAGCTCGACCTGATTATCCTTGATCTCAAGATGCCTGATATGCATGGCACTGAGGTCTTAAGAGAGATAAGGGAGGTAATCGACGGGATATCGGTGATCATAGTCACTGCCTACCCTTCCTTAGAATCATCCATAGAGGCTATAAAAGTGGGTGTCTATGACTACATAATAAAGCCATTCTCCCCCAAGCAGTTAAGATTGGTGGCTAAAAGAGTTGCGGAGAAAATAGGGTTAGTCAGAGAGAAGGAGCGCTTACTCAAAAAATTAGAGGAAAAGAACAAAAGATTGGAAGAAAACGTTGATGAGTTAGAGAATATAGCTAATGTAGCCATGATTCGAGAAAAGGATCTCAAGAATAAAATAAAGGAGTTAGAGGCCGAATTAAAAAAGTAAGTAGAGGAGGTTTAAACCTAGTCTACTTTTATACCGGCGCCAAGCGCCAAGGAGAAGGAAGATGTGTGCTAAAATGACGGTTCCGGAAGCCGCGGTAAATATCTTAGTGGTAGATGATGAAGAGAATGTGCGAGACCTGTATGTTGCTGTTTTGAACAAAGAAGGCAACAGGGTAGTTACTGCTTCAAATGGAATCGAGGCCGTTGAAAGAATAAAGAAAGAAAAGCTTGACCTGATTATTCTTGATCTCAAGATGCCTGGCATGCATGGCACCGAGGTCTTAGAGCAGATAGAGGATATGATCAATGGAACATTAGTAATCATAGCCACCGCCTATCCCTCTTTAGAATCATCCCTAGAGGCTATAAAAATGGGTGTCTACGACTACATAGTAAAACCTTTCTCCCCAAAAGACTTGAGGGCAGTAGTCCAAAGGGCGACGGAGAAGATAAGGCTGGTCAAGGAAAATAAGCAATTATTAGAGGAGTTAGGACAGAAAAACAAAGAGCTAAGAGAAAAGATTAGCCAGTTGGAGAAGTTCACAAAGGCAGCAGTTAACCGAGAAGAGAAAATGGTGGAATTAAAAGAAAGGATCAAAGAATTAGAAGAGAAGCTGAAGGCCAAAGGATAGTTAGGGGTTAGATAGAAAGAGGGATTTTAACATGGAGAAGAACCTGAATAAGAAGGAGAAAGGGGCCGAAGCCCTGGTAAGCCAAAAGGCCCTGTTTAACTTATTAGGGGATATAACCGAAGCCATGGATGGACTGGCAAAGACCAAGGAATACGTCGATAATATAATCAAATCCATGATAGATACCCTCATTGTAATCGACCCTGACACCATTATAAAAACGGTTAACAAGGCCACCTGCGAGCTTTTAGGATACAAAGAAGAAGAACTCATCGGCAAGCCGGTTGCTATTATCTTTGCAGAAGTTACACCCTTTAAAGGAGCCAGGATGAAGAAATTGATAGAGGAAAACTCTATCAAGGATCATGGGGTGGCCTATAAGACTAAATCAGGGGAGGAGATTCCTGTCAGCTTTTCTGGCTCAGTAATGAGGGATAAACATGGGGATTTAGTAGGTATAGTTGGTATCGCCAGGGACATGCGCGAAATCAAGCGCCTTATGCAAAAAGAGAAAGAACTTGCCGCTCAAGCTGCAGCAGCAGAAGCTGATCGCATAAAAGCTAGAGAATTGGAGATAGCTTACAAGAAACTTCAAGAGACACAAGATATGTTAATCCAAGCGGAAAAACTGAGTGCTGCGGGTCAGCTAGCAGGTGGTGTAGCACATGAGGTAAAAAATCCTTTGTCAATAATAATCCAAGGGGTTAGCTATCTGGAAAAGAAATTACCCCCTAAGGAAAGGGATAGTATTGAGATTTTAGGTATGATTAGAGAAGGTGTAGACAGAGCCGATAGGATTATAGGCTTACTCCTTGATTTTTCTAAAGAAACAAAGTTAGATCTGCGGCCGGAAGATGTAAACTCTATCCTGGAAAATTCTTTAACTCTGGTAAAGGCCAAGTTTGAATTGAAGAATATTGATGTCAAGAGAGATATAAAAAAAGATATACCGAAAGTCCTGGCAGACAAACGGAGGATCGAACAGGTGTTTGTTAATATATTATTAAACGCAATTCAGGCTATGTCCGAAGAAGGGAAAATTATTATCCGTAGTTATGTTAAAGAGTTGAAAGAAGCGACAAATGGCTTAGGCCGAAGAGGAGAAGACCATTTTCAAATTGGAGAAAAAACTGTAATAGTAGAAATCGAGGATACCGGCGCCGGAATCTCTAAGGAAAATCTAAAGAAAATCTTTGATCCCTTTTTTACCACAAAAGACTCAAGCGGAGGAACCGGCCTGGGATTATCAGTAAGCCTAAATATAATTAAGATGCACAAGGCTCTCATAGATATAAAAAGCCAAATTGGTAAAGGAACCAAAGCAATTATTACTTTAAAGGTAGCATAGGAGGTATGACATGGGTTTAACAAGAATATTAATTATTGATGATGAAGAGAATTTTTGCAAACTGGTTAAAATGAATCTAGAGCTACTGGGCGATCTCAGTGTAACTATAGCTACAAATGGTAAAATGGGTATTAAGTTAGCTAAAAAAACAAAACCGGATTTGATTCTCTTAGATATGCTTATGCCTGGCATGAAAGGTCTTGAGGTCTTAGAGAGACTAAAAAAAGATGAAAACACCATGGCTATACCCGTAGTTATGCTTTCCGCCATAGGAGATGAACCGTCCAAAACCAGGGCTATGGAGTTATATGACGAGGAATATATTACAAAGCCAATAGATGGGCCGCAATTAAAAGCTAAAATTGAAGAAGTTTTGAGAAGATTTAAGTAATAAAGGGGACAGACACTTTTTCAGCGCTGAAAAAGTGTCTGTCCCCTTTATATGTAAAACAAAAAAAAGCTAGATATTGGGGCTTGTTTTCTGCTATATTATGAGGTATACTATATTAGAGCTAATAATAGGTCTTTTTTTATCTATACTTATTATTATGCTTTAAAAAGGTTGTTTAATAAAACTGGGCCTGGGAGGGCTTATTAATTAAAAAGGGGGGCAAGCCTTAACAGCTGAAAAGTAGGCTATAATACCAGTCTACTTGAAGACGGGATTTCCCTTCTATGAATGCAGGTAACGTAAGTATAATTAAGTTACAGACTCCACGCTTTAAGCCGTGGCTTAAGTGCATAGCTATGGTTATGGCGTGGCTTTTTTTATTTCAGCAGCTCTCATACGGC
>JADHWT010000047.1 GCA_016783345.1 Candidatus Omnitrophota bacterium
ATGAAGGTGATTGTCCAGGGAAGCTCTATGCTTATAAATAATTTGAGTTCGTATCACACAGAATATAGAAGATATAAGTCTCTCGCTGACCAGGGCATTAGCTCTTTTCTTATCGCTCCTTTAAAACTGGCTAAAGAACCTATAGGATTGCTGGGGATATTTAATAAAGAGCCTTTTGATTTTACAGGAGAAGAGCTGAGACTCCTTACCACCTTTACCACCCATGCAAGCTTAATTATTGAAAACGCAAGACTCTTAGAGACAACCAGGCGCCTGTCCATAACCGACGAATTAACACAGCTCTATAATTTCCGCCACTTCCAGAATAGATTTAAAAACGAATTTCAAAGGGCCAAACGCTATAAACATAATCTTTCAATACTTATGTGTGATATAGACTATTTTAAAAACTATAATGACACAAATGGACACGAGGCAGGTAATGAAATCCTGAAAAAGGTAGCCGGGATTATGACAAATTCAGCAAGGGATGTCGATTTAATAGCCCGGTATGGCGGAGAGGAATTTGTCCTTGTCTTAATTGAGACAGACAAAGACAATGCAAAACTCTTTGCTGAAAGACTAAGAGAGAAGATAGAAAAAGAGACCTTCCCCCATCAAGAAAAACAACCTGAAGGTAATCTGACTATTACGATAGGAGTGGCTGGTTTCCCTGAAGATGCCGCTGCCTCAGATGAACTAATAGAGCGCGCTGATGAGGCCCTCTATCGCGGGAAGAAAGAGGGGAGAAACAGGGCCATAGCCTATTGAAAAAAGTAGCCCTTTTTTCTAGACAGGACGATATCCCGCAAACAAATTATCTGTAATGAGACTTCGGATAATCTCCTGATTATTCTTTTCAATCTGAGTAAAGTGGAGCCCGAGGAGGTGGTTTTGATGCCATACAACGTTAGCTTTAACACCGATTCTCTGCACCTCTGCATCTGCCTCAACCTTTTCCTTTTTACCCTCCCCTTGGATAGATATATACAGGTGCAGATGCCTCTTTTTTTGCGCTATCTCTTCCCACTTTTCTTTAGAAAAGGCATCTGTAGTCAGACATATTCCTTCCAGAGATATATCTCTGGTTACACCTTTATGGGATGGAATCTCGCTGCCCTCGTCGTCTAATTTAAAATCAACTTTTAATTCTGTAGTAAGACGCACATATCGTCGCCTCTCCCTTCCACTAAAGATCTTCCGCCACATCAGAATTCTCCTTCCATAGTACCAACCTCAAGTTTAATCTCAGATCTCTCTTCTACCCTTTCTACCTTACCGTCGCGTATCCAGAAAATTCTATCAGATACATCAAGCATCTTAAGGTCGTGAGTGGCAGAGATTATCGTTACCTTCTTCTCCTTATTCAAACGCTTCAAGAGATCTATAATCTCTTTACCTGTCTTTAAATCGAGATTCCCTGTAGGCTCATCAGCCAGAACTATGGCCGGGTCATTTGCCAGGGCCCTTGCTACAGCTACCCTCTGCTGCTGCCCCCCTGATAGTTCTAACGGCTTGTGATGAAAGCGGTCTGCCAGTCCTACAACATTTAAAAGTTCCATGCCTTTATTCATGCTGTCGTCCGTAGACATACCGGCAAAAATCATAGGTAAGGTAACATTCTCCAGGGCAGTCATAACCGGAATAAGATTAAATGTCTGAAAGATGTAACCTATCTTTCTGCAGCGGAGCCATGCCAGTTCATAGGCATCGAGCTGGGCTACATCTACCTCATCAATATATACCTTACCCTCGCTTGGCTTATCTAATCCGCCTATCATATTAAAAAGTGTGGATTTCCCCGAACCAGATGGACCCATGATGGATATATATTCTCCTCTTTTTATTTCCAGATTGATCCCTTTAAGCGCTTCCAGAGAGATCTTACCCATGGTAAAGCTCTTTTTCACGTCTCTGGTTCTAACTACATTCTGTTCTATACCAGGCATAATAACCTCCTTTTAAACTTCTGACCTCATAGCTTCGGCCGGAACCATCTTTGCAGCCTGTGAAGCAGGAAAAAGCGCACCCATAATAGAGATGACCACTCCTATAATTAATACAAGGACCATATATCCTAAAAACTCAAAAAAAGGAAAAGTCGAGACAGCCTGACCTCCGTATTTTATAAGATTTACTATTATGACAAACCCACAACCAATTAATACCCCGATCATAGAGCCAAATAATCCCTGCAAAAGGGATTCTAATAAAAAGAGTTTCCTGATAAAACCATCTAATGCCCCGAGACATTTCATAGTACCTATTTCACGGTACCTTTCTGTAACTGACATTAACATGGCATTGGTTATTCCCACAACACATACAAGAAGAGATAGACTCACCAGCCATATCTGCTTGGCAGCAGATTCCACTTCTGTCTCCTCTAAGCTCATCTTTATCTCCAGGGTACCTTTCTCCAGAAGTCCCTTGTTGACAAGATTGGTTGTAAAGATACTCATCAAAAAGGCTATCCCTAAGACAATCCCGCTTGTGGTTATGATAGAGCGCCAGAACCGGATGCGCAGGCTCTTAAAACTTATCTCCATAGCCTTACTTAGAGGAAGGACTATCTGACGTTGAACGCGCCCGCTTTCATTAACCATAATATCACTCCTTAACTAAAATTTTGGGACAGTCCCGATTCTACGAACATGAGTTCCGTAAATCTGGGACAGTCCCCATTTTTACCAATATAATAATGCTAGAGCTGTAATAACAGCTACTACAGCAAATATTACCCATATGTCCCAGATAGTAACCTTGTAGAGCTGTTTATAATATTGCCAGCTTTCTTTTATACTTTTAAACATAAAAATTTACTTCCTTGCAATGACAAAACCGATTAATCTTTTCTGAGACAATTTTTTAAGATAATTCAAAAGTGAAACCTCCGCCTCCTTTCGATTTATCTTAAATTCTCGGGACAATTCTTCTATCATATTAATTACACTGACATTGCCGTTGCATCTGGACCAGACCCATACACCGATTTCATCAAGAGAGATCTTTTTCTCCGGAGGGATATAAAATATTCTGGAGAGTACCCCAACCCACCTGACCTTCTTCCTGGGGATAACCAGAACAGTCTCTCCCTTTTCTTCTTTTCTCTCTTTAACAACCTCGTTCTTTACTGGTTTTGCTTTTAGAGTATCTTCCCGGCTGAGCCTTTCCTTTTTTAATGACATTTAACCCCACAAGCCAGATTATCCAGATATAAGTCTTGGCTTTTCTTAACCAACTCAATCACTCCAAAGATATGATTGGAGATCTGGCAGTGCCAGAAAAGAGATTTAAAAAAGCGTTTTTTGAGCAACCTTATTTTGCCATGTTCCCGCCCAATAGTATACACCCCTTCTTCTAGACTTTCCTCCCGCGGGTAACTTACCCCTATATCAACTGATTTAAATTTAGATTGACAGAAGTCTCGGGCCCACTGGCTAAGGGTCTTTTCTTTTAGAATAATATTGGCTGTGCTCAGACGTTCAAAAAGAAAACTATCCATGTCACGTGAAAAATCAAATTTTAGGTGCCCGGAAAGAAAACTGTGCTGATTTAATCTTAATTCCGGCGGGGTAGTAAAACTAAATCCAAAAACTGACCAGAACATCTTGCTGCCCATCATATGATCTCTTAAAGAATTAAATATCTTCTCTGCCCTTTCTTTTATATCCTCTCCCCTTTTCCCCAGGACCCTCACCAGAACTATCCTTAAGCACTTTTTACACTGCACCATTATATTTATCGCCTTAAAATCACCTTCCCAGATAAAATATCTACCTTGAAATGTTTTAGTTCCATAATTTTTTTTATCCAGAACCTTAAAATCAATCTTACGCCTTTTTGCCTTTCTCTCTAAATCTCTGAGATGCCTGTCCATGGTCTTTTCAAGAGAAACTTCGCGTGCCTGCCTCTGCCAGCGTATCTCTACCCGGCTTAAGTATTGATCATCCAGTCTTACATATCCCTTATTTTCATTCCCTTCAATCTTTCCTATTTCCCAATCTTCAGGTTTTAAAAAACTTATCCCCTGCCAGCCAAATTGATTCCAGATTGCCACGCCCCCCTCATAATTAAGTATACTGTCCCCTTATCTCTAAAAAATCAACTGGCTGACGGATTTGACTATTAATGCTAAACCTACAGCTGCCATTCCTACAAGTCCTACGCCACACCCATACCCTGCCAAGAGGATCGGGGTATAAGATCTCCAGGTCTTTTCTCCAAAGCGCTTACTGAAAAAATAACGGCCAAACAATGCCCCTATAAACATTGGAATAGCATTATGGGGCATCATAGAAATCCCTCCTACCATGCCATAAAAAATACCTATTGGTAGATGCAGTAAACTGAGAAGCAAATACATAGCCCCTCCTCCTATTGCGCCAATAAAAATGCGGCCAGGATTTATTGCCTGAAGAATCCAGGGTATGCCTTCACCCAGTGTAGACGAAGCCCATAGGGCCTTGGTTATGGACCAAAGCGGCCACATCTTATGTACATAGGGATAGGCAGCAGATGGGATAGGCCCCATGCGCCATATAAGTGACCAGAAAAGGAAACTACAGAAGGCCATAATAATAAAGGAAGCACCTAGAGCTTTATAATAACTTGTAAATTTAGTCCTGGTAAGCTCAAGCTGTTTAAACTCCTGGGCTGTCGCTCCATGGTTATAGTAAGGCACAGGGGCAAACCAGATAGCCGCGCCTTTATAGCCGCTTAAAAGAAAAGAACCTTCTTTTACCATGGGAAACGTTATCCCGGTAACTGAGCCGGTTATACCAAACATACGCGCGGATATATAAGATAAAAAAGGAGTCATAAAATATCCAAAAAAACAGAAAAGCCATACTGGAAAATCAGGCACCAGTTTATGGCAGAGAATAACATAAGCAGTAGTAGACAAAAACCATATAACTGCCCCTAACCATATAGGCATATCCCCTCTTCCTTCAGGAAGTTCAACCCGTTCGCTTTTTTCCTTTCGCTTTTTTGTAAATGCGCTTATAACCTTCCATACCCCAATAAGCCCAACTATTATCCCAATCCCTATAGTAATACTTAACCACAGATCAAGGGTAGTAGTTACTTGAGTGGGTATAACAGTCATACTAGGTCTCCAGTTGTGGATCAGGCCTTTATAATAACAAATAGGATTTATAATTAATTTAGACACTATGCAACCAATGAAGGTGCCAAAAACCACCCAGAAAGGAATAATGAATCCAGCAAATACAATAGACAAATCAGTCATGAACCCAAACATACTTGCGGGTAAAAATGTTCCTAATTTTGATGTATAATCAACCCACGGAATGGGGATAAGCATAAGGGGCTTGGTCATAAAAAGACCGGTAAAAGTAGGAATACCTACACGAAATGCCCCAAAGATAACACCTATCATAGTCCCAATGCTAAATATCCTCCAGCGCCAGCCTTCCTTTTTACCGCTTGTCTCAGCAAGGGCTAAACAACCTTCGGACTGTACTCTGGCTAATGGAAATGGAAGTTTTTCTACGTCACTGGTAAAACGAAAGAGGGTATAACCAAGCGAGATTCTGTTTACTAGAAAAAGGACCTGGTGGATAAGTAAAATTGTTAAAGGAAGAAGCCAGTCACGATGAAAAAAAGTCCTTTTGAATAATGCCTCTGAACCTGCTGGAGGGACAATCCAATTTGGTATAATATCCCGCAGTCCAAAGGCCCCGGCATAAGTTGATTGGCGAAAATACTGGTCCCAGACCGGGGATCCAAACATACCTCCACTTATAACCAGGCCTGAGGCGCCCATTACCGCCCCTGCTGACATAGTCCCTGCGGCAATAATAAAAATAATGTAGATTTCCTGCTTCTTTAATGTAATAAAAGAACGCTTGGCAATCTCAATAAAAAGGATGACTGTTACCCATGACGCTGCTCCACCAATACCAGCACCGCTGACAAGGCTCATGTAAATGGTCCCGGGGAGCATGATAAAACCAATAAAGAGGGCCGCGATAATACTCTTTATATTAAAGCCATCTTCAAAAGGTTCAAGCTGGTTTATAGTTCCTTTTTCGTTATTCACAACTTAAATACCTTCTCTCCCTGCTCTCTATATTCATCCTTGACCTCCTGGCTTACTGTCCTCCAGACAAGAAATTGTTTGCGGATGATATTTAAAAATCTTCTGTTAAGTCTCACCCACGTATTGACCTCGCCACTTAGACGATCTATCTCAAGATGGATTTCATAGATACCATATTCACCTGTAGGTATAGCCCTCATATCTACCTTCTGGCTTACCCCTAAGTCAAAGGGCGCAAGCCAGCTCTTAAAAGAAACCATAAATCCATTTTCATCTTTGTGCCTGAACATGGAAAGCTCGGTCTCCTGGGTATAAAAATTCCCAACTGACTCTTCTTCATAAGAAGAGAAAAATTCTTTAAAGAATACATAGAGCCCCAGAATCTCCTTACCGCTTATAGTAAATGGGAATTCAAATTTCCATATATCCCCTTCTGGCTTGGGTAAGACCCATTTGCGTGTAACATCAGGCACAGCCATCTGCGCTGCCTTTCTGGCAGGGTATATTGTAGACATAAGAACCACTGCCATTACTACCATAGTAGAGGAGACAGCTGAAAGAGAAGAATAATTTAAAGTAAGACCTCCCAGAATCCCGAATGTAGTAAATATCTTGGCTATTACCTGTCCTATTAAATATCCTGCAATTGCCCCTAATATTGCAAAGACACAGGATTCAGCTATAAAGAGAGACCCGATATGGACCGGGGCCAATCCAACCGAGCTATAGATTCCTATCTCCTTAAACCTCTCATAGACAGAGCCCATCATGGTATTTAGAACAATAAGCGACGCAATAAGGATAGGGATAAAGAGATTACTCATCCCGGAAAATGATGTCATGGCTAAGGAGCTGTATACTGTAACCTTATCCTTAATCCCGGCAAAAAGAGTTACTGCAAGTCTAGATACAAAACTCTCTACCTTTTCCTTTATATCAATATTTTCATCAAATCTTACAGCCACTGACTGTATGGTCCCGCCAAGATCACGCGCCAGCCTGTATGGTAAAATAACTACATTGCCCAGCTCTAAATGTGTAAATGTCTCAAGTTTGGTCTTACCTTCTATACCAGTAGCTCTTTGCTTACTTGTCTTTACCTCCTGCTGCTCCTGGGTACTCATCACTACAAAATTTACCGGTGTAATACGCTCATTATCCAGGTCTTTAAAATCCTTCATAGCAAGGCTGTCTAATATTCCTTTAAGCAGGAGATCCTCTCCAAAAATTCTTATCCTTTTTTTACTTACATCCTTTGGTTTTATTTCCAAAAGTTCTGCCAGCTCACTTGGCAGGATACACGTCTTTTCATCATCTTTATCAAACCACTTTCCCGCTGTTAAATATTTCTCCAGATGGGTCACAGCACTCTCCTCAGGTGCCAGCCCCAGGGCAGCTAAGGCAAAGGCAGACGCAGAATTGCCATTATCTACTTTAAGTTTAATATGACAGGACTTGCCTATATCCCTTGAGATAATCCATGCCCTGGGAGAGACAACTGCTCCTTCAGAAAATTCACTCTCTATATAATCCAATGCCGGTTCTTCCATAGGATACCAGACCCTATCCCGGATTAGGACCCCTTCATAAGATGGTTTATTAGGCCTTGGGACCTGATTATACTGCATATATGTCTTTACTGAAGTAAAAGAAAGCACAGTAAAGGTAAGTAGAATAAGTGTAATGCAGGTCAACACGGTCCTGGTTCTACGCCTTTTCATATTAGAGATACCTAAGGTAAATGCCGTTGCTGAGGCGCTTATTCTGCCAACATCAGCCTGATATACCTTTGCCCTCTTCTTCTTCATCTGTTCCATCTGCTCCTGGAAT
>JADHWT010000048.1 GCA_016783345.1 Candidatus Omnitrophota bacterium
TGACAGCAACTGCTCCTATCAGGAGCCTTATACGCGAGAACAAGGCACACCAGATTTTTTCAGTTATTCAGACATCACAGCAGAAAGGTATGCAGACCATGAATCAATGTCTGGTCCAGCTTGTTGTTCGTAAATACATTACACGGGAAGAGGCCCTGTCACGCACCACAGAGCCGGATGACCTGACCAGACTCTTGAGCAGGGGTAAGTAATAAGTAATATGAAGAAGGTAATTACCAAGAAACTGGGCAAGCTCCTTATAGAGAACGGGATTATTAACGAGAAGCAGTTAGGAGAGGCCCTCGACCGTCAGAAAAAACGCGGCGGATATATCGGCCAGAATCTGGTGGAGATGGGTTATGCCACTGAGGAGGAAATTGTCAGTTGCCTCACAGTACAGTATGGGTATCCGTACCTGCCCCTTCGAAACTACGAGATTAATCACGAGATCGTCAAGCTCGTTCCCGCGAAGATAGCAAAAGAATACTATGTCATCCCGATAGATAAGATTGGAAACACCCTTACTGTAACTATAGCTAATCCTTTAGATAAAGAGGCTGTAGAGGCTATTGAAAAAGCCAGCGGGTGCAGGGTGGAAATTTTCGTGAGTACCGGTTCAGAAATTGAAAAGGCCTTAAAAACGTATTACGGGCTTACGTCTGAGAAAACCGATACCAGCCAGATGCTCGGTGAAGTAAATATGCATGAGCATAAGAATGAAAAATGAAAAAAAATGGGCCCAGAGCAAATAAGCTTGATGAGATTTTATGCCAGGGAAATTTTATTGATAAAGAGAAACTTGAACAGGCCCGAAAGATACAAAAAGAAAAGGGGGGCCGTTTAAGCCGGATACTTGTAGACAAAGGCCTCATAACTGAAAAGACTTTACTTTCCATCATTGGCAAAGAATTTGATATACCGCCGGTAGATCTGGCCCGTTTTACCATAGACCCGGCCCTTATTAAACTTGTCCCCGAACATATAGCGCGCCGTTACTCTCTTATCCCTGTGTCCCGGCTCGGAAAGATCCTTACGGTCGCTATCTCAGACCCCTCTAATATTGTAGCCATGGATGATTTAAGAGTCCGAACAGGACTCAGGATTGAGCGGGTTCTGGCAAGCCAGAAAAACATAACTACGGCTATAGAGCGTTGTTATGGGTCAGAAACAGGACTTACCGACTTTTTTGGTGATACAGAAGAAGAAGTTACAACAAGGACTCTAAAGGAAGAGGCGCTAATAGAATCTGAGCTTATCGAGATTGTGCAGGACGCCCCTGTAGTAAAACTTGTAGATTATCTTTTGAAGGAAGCAGTTAAGGCTCGTGCCAGTGACATACTTATTGAGCCGTTTGAAAAAAAAGTCCGGGTTCGTTATCGTCAGGACGGGCTTTTGAGAGAAAAAGAAACCATCCCCCGGGGCATGCAGCATGCGATTGTCTCCCGTATCAAGGTCATTTCCCAGCTTGATATTGCCGAGAGAAGACTTCCGCAGGACGGCCGTTTCAGGGCAAAGATTGACGGCAGAGAAGTAGATTTTCGTGTCTCTGTAGTTCCTTCCATCTATGGGGAGAAAGTAGCGGTGCGGATACTCGACAAAAAACAATCGAAGTTAAATCTTGGTGACCTGGGTTTCGAGAAGGAAAATCTGGAAATAATAAAAAAATGCAGCAGCCGTCCATATGGTTTTATCCTCATCTGCGGGCCAACAGGGTGCGGTAAGTCTACAACTCTCTATTCGACCCTCAAACTTATTGACAGCCCCGAAAAAAACCTTGTGACAGTTGAAGACCCTGTCGAATATGAACTGGAGGGCATAAATCAGGTCACTGCGAAACCCTCTATCGGCCTTTCTTTTGCGGCTGCCCTTCGTTCTATCCTGCGGCAGGATCCGGACATTATTATGATCGGGGAGATAAGGGATTTTGAGACCGTAGATATGGCTATAAAATCAGCATTGACTGGGCATCTTGTCTTAAGCACACTGCATACAACCGACGCTGTTGGTTCGGTTACGCGGCTTTTAGATATGGGTGTAGAGCCATTTCTTATTACCTCATCACTACTCATGGTAGGCGCGCAGAGACTGATAAGAAAGATATGTCCTAATTGTAGTGAGTCCTATGAAATGACTGCGGAGGCTCTTAACAAATTAGGGCTGGACCCCGGGGATTTTACTGATAACAAATTTTTCCGCGGAAAAGGCTGCAGGCTCTGCCAGAATACAGGCTATAGCGGACGGGTCGGACTTATCGAGATCCTGGTGCTGGATGAAGAGATAAACAGTCTCATTTTTAATAAGGCCTCAAATGCTGAAATAAAAAGTCTGGCGCACAAAAAAGGAATGTCCACATTGCGGGAAAATGGCTTTAAGAAGGTAAAGGCAGGCGTAACAACCCTGGAAGAGGTGATAAAGGTAACAGCTAAAGATCATGGTTAAGTCTCTGGGAGATAGAATAAAAGCAGTCTTGTTAGAGAAGAAACTTATCACTTCCGAGAAACTGGATGAGGCAATAAAAGAACAGGCCAAAACGCATCGCCGGTTAGGCAACATCCTGGTTAAAAAGCAGTTTGTTAACGAAGAAAATCTTATGTTAATCCTGGGAGAGGAATTGGGGCTACCGGTTATAAACGTAAAAAGATTTCGTCCTGACCCTGAACTCACAAGCCTCATAAGCGAATCGATAAGCCGCCGTTATCATATCTTGCCTATTTCAAAGATTGGTAAGATGTTAACAATCGCAATGTCCGATCCGCTTGATGTCCTGGCGCTTGACGCAATAAAAATTTTGACCGGGTATAACCTTAAGCCGGTTCTGACAGGTGAATCAGAATTGGAAGATGCTATCCAGCAATTTTATGGCGTGGATTCCGGTATTGCCAGTGTCAATGACATCTTGAAAGAGGCAAAGGATGGAGAGATGGAGTTACTTATCCCGGAAGAAGAAGACAGTTCCATAGCTTTAAGGCAGGAGAGTGAAGGGGCGCCTGTCGTGAAATTCGTCAATTTTCTTCTTGTTAAGGCGTTGAAGATGCGGGCCAGCGATATCCATATCGAGCCGTATGAGAAGAAGCTGCGTATCCGTTACCGCATAGACGGAATCCTTCATGAAATTGTATCTCCCCCTAAAAAAAGTCAGGCTGCTGTGCTTGCGCGTCTCAAGATTATGTCAGGCATGGACATTACCGAAAAAAGGATTGCGCAGGATGGGAGGTTCCAGTCTACTATCGCTGAAAAAACTATAGATTACCGTGTGTCCTGCCTGCCGATTAGCCGAGGCGAAAAAATAGTCATACGCGCCCTTGACAGATCAAGCCTCACTGTCGGGCTTGATCAACTTGGTTTTTCCGAATATCCCCGCAAACGTTTTGAGACGGCTATAAAGCGTCCGTATGGAATGATTTTAGTGACGGGGCCGACGGGAAGCGGTAAATCAACTACACTCTATTCTATTTTAAATAAACTCAATACCACTGAAAGAAATATTGTTACTGTTGAAGACCCGGTAGAATATGAGCTGGACGGAATTACCCAGATACAGATAAAGCCGGAGATTGGATTGACCTTTGCCAATGGCCTTCGGTCAATATTGAGACAAAGCCCTGATATCATTATGGTAGGAGAAATAAGGGATATGGAAACAGCAGATATTGCTATCAAGGCTTCTCTCACCGGCGAGCTCGTTTTAAGTACGCTCCACACAAACGACGCGCCGGGGTCTATTACCCGTCTTATGGATATGGGGGTGGAAGCCTTTCTCATTGCATCGAGTTTGATTATGGTTGAGGCGCAGAGGCTGGTGCGTAAGTTATGTAACTTCTGCCGTGAGAAGATACCTTTAACAGAGGATTTAAAGAAGAAATTTAATTTCAAAACCGATTCTATCTACCAGGCCAAAGGGTGCAAGCACTGTAATCAAACGGGATATCTTGGCCGGACAGCGGTTATAGAAGTGCTCCTGGTGAGCGAGGCTATTAAGGAGGCAATTTTAAATAAGGCCGACGCTGATCAAATCAGAGAGATAGCTTTAAAAGAAGGGATGCGCACTTTGCGAGAGGATGGCCTCGCTAAAGTAGAAGAAGGGACAATAACTTTAGAAGAGATGTTGAGGGTAACGTAATTTGGCGTACAGATAAGAAGGGGTAAACAATGCCGCAGTATAAATATAAAGCGAGGGAGAGTGGAGGAGGGGCGCTTGAAGGAATCCTGGAAGCAGAGAATGAAAAGGCGGTTGTTTCTAACCTCAGGAGCAAGGGCCTTGTAGTCGTAAGTGTAGAACTCAAAAAAAAGAAAAGCTCTTTATTCGGAGAACCAAAGAAAAAGATAAAATTAGGTGATGTAGTTATATTTGCAAGACAGTTAGCTACGATGGTAAATGCGGGCCTGCCGCTGGTTCAGAGTCTGCATATTTTGGCAGAGCAGTCAGAGAACCCTTCATTTAAAAAAATTCTTAAAGAGATTGAGCAGAATGTGGAGACAGGCGCTAATTTTTCCGATGCCATGGCTAAATTCCCGGCTGTATTTTCAGAGCTTTTTATTAATCTTGTCCGGGCAGGAGAGGCCAGTGGTATGCTGGATGAAATCTTACATCGCCTAGCCACATACCTCGAATCAATAGATAATCTTGTCCGCAAGGTCCGTTCAGCCATGGTATATCCGATAGCAGTTTCAGTAATGGCTATGCTGGTTGTCACAGTGCTTATGGTCAAGGTTGTCCCTACCTTCAAGAGTATCTTTTCCGACTTCCAGGCCGACCTTCCTCTTCCAACCATGATTCTTATCGGTATAAGTGAGCTCATGCAAAAATACTTTTTAGTAGGTATCGGCGTAATAGCAATTTCATTCTTTCTCCTTCGCAAATATCTCGCTACAGAAAAAGGGAAATTCAAATTTGATAATCTTAAGCTCAAGATGTATGTCTTTGGTCCTATTTTTCGTAAAGTCGCTGTCTCCAAGTTTACGCGCACCCTCTCTACATTGGTGAAAAGCGGGGTGCCTATCCTTACGTCTCTCGAAATTGTAGGAAAGACAGCCGGTAATGTAGTGATTGAAAAGGCTGTTATTGACGTCCGGGACAGTATCCGGGAGGGTGAAAGCATTGCGCAGCCGCTTGCAAAGTGCGGAGTTTTCCCGCATATGGTCGTGCAGATGATCAGGGTCGGAGAAGAGACAGGTTCCCTGGAGAGTATGTTGAGTAAAATTTCTGATTTCTATGATGACCAGGTAGATGCTGCTGTGGCAGGACTTACTTCTATTATCGAACCTATTCTTATTGGATTTCTCGGTATTGTTATAGGCGCTATTGTTATCGCGATGTTTATGCCGATCTTCAAAATGACCACTATTATCAGTGGGTAGAGATAATAAAAAATATATATGAAACAAAGTTTTTTTGACCTTGGCATAGAGAGAAAGTTAAAACTATTGATGGCAGGGCGGCTTATCATGGCTACAGCCATGCTTGGGGGAGCAGTCCTGACAGCCTTTGCGAGACCGAATTTTTATTATCTTATCGCGTCTATTTATTTAGTTACTATACTCTATTTCTGGGCATTAAAGAGAGGCCGCGCCATTTTCTTTCAGGGGTATTCTCAGATAGTCATTGACGGAATATTCCTCACAGGCCTTATTCACTGGACAGGGGGGATTGACAGCCCGTTTATATTTCTATATATTTTTCCGATTATCTCGGCAGCGGTTATAATCTCTTCCCGGGCGTGCATAACTATAGCCATAGTCTCATCCGTATTTTATACAATCGTTGTGAAATTAGAGGCCTATGAAATCATAAGGCCCTTTAACCCCGCATCTTATCTGGACCCCGGGCTTGTCACATATCTATTATTTCTGCACGTGAGCATGATGATTGTTATTTCCTTGCTTTCCAGTTATCTTTCCGAGAGTTTGAAACGAAAAGGAGTTGAGCTTAAGGAACTCAAAAGTTTCACTGATGAAATATTAAATAATATACCAAACGGGGTAATAGCTTTCGATTCGTTAAATCGCGTTACCTACCTCAATAAATTTGCCAGAAAAACTTTCGGGCTATCACCCGGGAAGGATGTAAAAGGCAGCTCTATCCTTGACCTGTGGCCGGCAAATGACAAAAATGAAAAAATTAATTTCCAGCATCTTCGACACCGTCCTGTAGTAGAAGGGGAGATAACGTTATATCTTGATGGAAACAAAAAAATGCCGGTCCGTTATGTCAGCTCAAGGCTATACTATGAAAACGGAAGGATAAAGGGCGGGGTTGTGATATTTCACGACCTATCCAGGGAGCGGCTTTCAGCTATAGGTGAGATGGCGGCAGAGCTGGCCCATGAGATTCGAAATCCATTAGCAGCTCTTAGCGGCTCCCTGGAGGTTTTGAGAGAAGACATGCCGCTTTCCCGGGAAAATGAGGAAGTAATGGAGCTTATCATGAAAGAGGCGGAATGTCTCAATACAATTGTGAATGACTTTTTATGCTTCAGCCGGCCCAGAGAATTACATCTTATAACGTGCCCTTTAAGAAAAGTAATTGAAGAGGCCATTGGTCTGGTACGCAATCACCCGCATTTCTCCGACCGAATAAAAATTCATTTTAATAATAATATTAACCCGCGGATTAATATTGATCTGAACGAAATGAGACAGGCATTTTTTAACCTGTGCCTTAATGCCGTAGAGGCCATGCCAACCGGTGGAAATCTAAGCATAAAGATGGAAGAAGAAACTGAGGCGCATGCTGCAAAAATATATTTTATCGACGACGGACCGGGCATCCGGCAGCGGGATAGGGGGCATCTATTTGAGCCGTTTTATACTACTAAGGAAAGGGGTGTAGGATTGGGCTTAGCCATATCAAGCCGGATTGTCAAAAATCATGGTGGAGATATCAGCGTAACGAATAACCCAGTGCGCGGGACGACATTTGTGATAACATTACCGGGTTAAGCAGTAAATAGTATAATGAATGAGAAAATTTTGATTTTAGATGATGAGCCCGGAATAAGGAAATTTTTAAAGCTGGCTTTAAGTAAAAACGGATACGAGGTCATGGCTATGGCTTCACCTAATGAGGGGTTGAAACTTATTAAAGAAGAACGATACGATATAGCTATTGTTGACCTCAAGATGCCGGAACTTGACGGGATTACTGCATTAAAAAAAATAAAAGAAAGCTGTCCTGATATAACTGTCATTATGATTACAGCCTTTGCCACTATTGAATCGGCTGTTGAAGCTATGAAAGAAGGCGCCTTTGATTATATTATCAAACCTTTCAAGGTTGATGAGGTAAGGCTTATTATTGAAAAGGCCTTAAGGGAAAAAAGATTGGTTCAGGAAAATAAGATTTTGAGTCGGGAGATAAAAGGACGTTATGGGCTTTCTTCTATTATCGGAGAAAGTGCCGAAATACAAAAAGTTTTTGAGATAGTAAAAAAAATAGCTAAAACGGATTCCACGGTCCTTATTTATGGAGAGACCGGGACAGGTAAGGAACTTATAGCCAGGGCCCTGCATTATACCGGTCCCAGGGCTCATAAACCATTTATGGCAATAGATTGCAGCGCTATACCGGAGACACTTTTAGAGACCGAGCTTTTTGGCCATGAGAAAGGGGCATTTACAGGCG
>JADHWT010000004.1 GCA_016783345.1 Candidatus Omnitrophota bacterium
CAATTACCTGGAAACCCGGGATGGATCCTGCGACCGATGATCCACCCTGCCTTCAAAGGATGTTTTTCCGTCTGGTTAAAAAAGGAGACGGGTATCTCTTAAATATGAATACCCACTGGCGTTCCAGAGACGGATGGAAGGCGAGTTTTATGAATATTTTTGCCCTGACATCTTTGCAGGATTTGATAGCCAAAAAGATATCTCAGAAAATGGGTGTGACAGTCTCCTGCGGCCGCTATGTGGATATCTCTGATAGTTTCCATATATACGGTTCATATTACAAGGATTTTGAAAAATTTTTAAAGACCTTGAAAGCCAGAAGCTTTGCTGAGAGGACCTGGACAATGGAATTTGCCGAACCGTTCTTTGAAGACGGAAGAAAGAGGCTTGAAAAGGAGAAAGAACAGGGATAATGAAAAGACAACTATGGGCTCCATGGCGAATGGAATATATCTTGCGTCCGGGTAAGGACGGTTGTTTTTTTTGTAAAAACGGCCGGGAAAAAAAAAGACGCTGCTAATTTCATCCTTTACCGCAATAAGGGGAGCTTTATTATCTTAAATATCTATCCCTATTCATACGGTCATCTTATGGTGGCACCTTTTCGGCATGTCCGTTATTTTACCAAACTAAAGGATGGGGAACTCCTTTATTTTATGAAGGCTGTCCAGGTTGCAGAGAGCGGGCTTAAGTCCGCCATAAAGCCGCAGGGACTAAATATAGGCATGAATATGGGGAGAGTGGCTGGGGCAGGTATAAGAAACCATATCCATCTCCATGTCGTACCCCGATGGGAAGGTGATACAAATTTTATGCCGATTCTTTCCGAAGCAAGAGTGCTGCCCGAGAGATTGGAAGTTACGTATAAAAAGCTGAAACCCTATTTTAAGGAGTAAATAAATGAATAAATTACAAAAGAAACTGGTTATTTTTGTTCTTGTTTTATCCTTGGCCATTTTCGTATCTATGTATAAGGCGCTAAAGGTAGTTATCGGGGAGAAGGAAAAGAGTGAGGCGTTATCCCTGAAGGTTGATGACATTACCAAAAAGGGCAAGGACCTTAAAGGAGAGCTTGAAGGGAAAGAGGAAGAGCTGGCCAAGGCTAAACTCAATCTGGAAGATTTAAATTTCGAGGTAAAGGAAGAAAAAAAGAAGGCCAATTCTTTTAAAGAGAGATATGAAGATGAAAAAAAGAATGCAGAGGATTTAAACCTCAGTCTAAATAAATTGAAACTGACCATGAAGGAAGAGAAAAAAAAGACAGAGGAATTAGATGCTGGGGCTGAAAAATTAAAAGAGGAAAATGCGGTTTTATCGCAAAAGATAAAGGAAATGAAAGCCGCTCAGGAGGCACTGGAGGCATTTGTTGCAGAAAGTGAAGTGGGGGAACCAACTGAAGAAAAAGCAGCTGCAGTAAAACCTAAGGCAACTACTACTATAAGCAGCGGCAAGATAGTCACAATTTATCCGCAGGGACTTTTAGGGATAGAACTCGAAACGAGTTCTCATGATAGCAGCTATAGCGGTAAGATTGTGAAGGGAGAGAGGCAGATGATGGTATCTAACGTTCATAGCCATATGATTATTCTTGAAGTAAGTGAAGGCGAAGACATGAGTGGTTTTAATAAAGATGATAGCATTAAATATATAAGATAGGAGGAAGCATGGAAGAAAATATTCAAAAGAAACCAGAGGAGCAGAAATCACCAGAGCCAAGTCTCAGGCCGGGCGGACAAGGTTTTACAGTTAGTCCCGTCAGCCCTCCTCCGTCTCCTCAGCCCACAACACCTCTTCCTAAAGTTTTCACTCCTCCGCCTACTATGGGCCCTCCGCCTGAACTCGTTAAAGAAAAGAAAGATGCAGGAACATTTTTTCTTTTGTTAATAATTATATTTAGTGTCATTTCTTTAGTGGTTCTTGCAGCCATAGGATTGGATAAAATTCCGGATTTTTTAGTTAGATTGTTTTAATATCTTCGTGCACGATTTATGCTTACCCGTCTGGATATCGAGAGGTTAGAGGAGGAGAATTTAGCTCCCTACGCAAGTAGAAGCAGAGAGAGTAAGGGAAGGGTCTATTCGGAAAAAGAGCATAATTACCGTTCGCCATTTCAACGCGACAGGGACCGCATTATCCATTCTACGGCTTTCCGTCGCCTGGAATATAAGACCCAGGTCTTTGTCAACCATGAAGGAGACTACTATCGTACACGCCTTACCCATACCATTGAAGTAGCCCAGCTTTCCCGCTCCATCAGCCGTGCACTTAGATTAAATGAGGATTTAAGCGAAGCCATTGCCCTAGCTCACGACCTGGGTCACACCCCTTTTGGTCATTCAGGGGAAGATGCCATGCACAAGCTTATGAAAAAACACGGGGGCTTTGAGCATAATGCCCAGGGTCTGAGAGTTGTAGATAAACTTGAGAAAAGATACTCAAATTTCCCAGGGCTGAATCTAACGTGGGAAGTAAGAGAAGGTATTATAAAACACCATACTGATTATGACTGGCCTAAGATAAAGGAATTTGATCCATCTGTCCCCCCGTCGTTAGAGGCACAGGTTGTCAACGCCGCAGATGAGATTGCATATAATAATCACGATCTCGATGATGGTCTAACAGCAGGTCTTATTAGTGAAGAAGATCTAAAAAATGTAGGGCTCTGGAACAGGGTCTATAAAAGCACTAGAGGGAAATCATCCTCGTCGGATAAAAAGAGACGGAAATATGAAACGATCCGCAGGCTTATTAATACCCAGGTAACGGATCTTATCGTTAATACGGAAAAGAGATTAAAAAAGATTGGGCTGAAAGATATTAATAGTGTCAGGGAGATGGAAAAAAATGTTGTGGGTTTCAGCGATGAGATGGAAAAAGATAACAAGAGACTTAAGAGAGCGTTAAACCAATTAGTCTATCAGCACTACAGGGTCGTCAGGATGGCTAATAAGGCCAGGCGGTTTATTGAAGAGCTATTCAAGACTTATATCCGTGATCCTTCGCAACTCCCACCCAGCACACAGAAGAAGATAAAAGAGGATGATCTCTATCGGGCTATCTGTGATTATATAGCTGGTATGACTGACCGCTTTGCTGAACAGGAATATAAGAAATTATTTATTCCGCATGAAAGAGTTTGAAAAAAATATAAAAAAGTATTGCACGATTTATACAAATGCGATATAATTGAAATTGGAATTAGAAAAGAATGAAAGGGGGTGTTTTAAGTGGCAGAGAAGGTAGCAAAGGTCGGTATCAAGAAAGTAGCAGGTTATTTATATTTTGTTGACAAGAAAGGTGATATCTCCAGGGCTAAAATGGTCCGTGGTGGTAAAAGAAAGAAAAAAAAGAAAAAAAAATAGTTCTTTTTTTATAAAAAGGCCCTCTAAGCGATTAGAACTAAAAGAGGGCTTTTTTATTTTGCTCGCTTTTTTGTTTTTTTCTGGAGTAGTTATCGCTGAAGAGCTGGATAAAGGAGAGATATTCCCCGGTTCTTTTTTATATGCCCCAAAAAAAAACGAGACACTTTATAGTATCTCTCGAAAATTTAATATGTGCCCGGAACTTTTAAAAGAGATTAATGATATTAGCGAGGGGGAGAAACTTCCGAATAGGTTAAAGATAGTTTCTGCGAATTTTTCAATCGTAATAGAACGCGAGAAAAATATATTGACTCTATATAGAGACGGAAAATTTTTTAAAGAATATAGCGTGGCGAGCGGCCGTGATTTTTCTACCCCACTCGGAGAATATCGGATTGTGAGTAAATTAATAAAACCTCCGTGGGTATTTAAGGGAAAGGCTGTAGAACCTTCCGACCCTGACTATCCTTTAGGGACGCGGTGGATGGGGCTATCCGATACACGGATAGGCATACACGGCACCAAGGACCCGCAATATATCGGACAGTACGTAAGCAGCGGATGTATACGCATGCATAATAAAGATATTGAAGAATTATTTAAGATTGTGCCGTTTGGGACAAAGGTTACTATTGTAAAATAACGAGATGTCTATTTCCGTTTTTTACCATTCTTTATGTCGCTGATATTAAAAAATATCTCTGTTCAGGATAAACTTAAAGGTATTTCCCTGGAGGTAAGAGATGGTGAAATAGTAATTATAGCTGGGCCAGAGGGTGGGGGAAAGGATGAGATATTTAAGGTAATCACTGGAGAATTAGCTATTGATAGCGGGGAGATAATTCTAAATGGAGAGGTGGTAAGAGGTAAAGAAAAGGTGGGAGCCATTTTTGAGGACTATATCATCTATAAACGGAAGTATATAAGAGGGTTATATTTTTTTTCTTACCGGAGATGGCTTAAAAGGGTGGATGATAAAAAACTGGCTATAGTCAGCGAGCTAATGGGTATGGATAGAAATTTTTTGCTTTCTTTTTCTCCTCGACATTTTTCCCGAGGAGAACGAAAAAGATTTGACCTGGCGAGGTATTTAATCACTAAAAGGGAGGTCATACTCCTGGAAAATCCATTAATCGGGCTGGATTGGCCTCGTAGTAAGACGACCCTTGCTAATCTAAAGGAGATAGTTAAACGATTTAATCAACCCTGTCTCTATAAGGCAGATAGCGAGAAAGAATGCGAGGAATTAAAAGGGCGGGCAGTTCTAGTGAGAAAAGGGAAGATAGAATATTGTGGAGATTGGAGACCAGGCTTGATTATATAGGAAACTATATAAAGTGGACTTGAGCTATAGCTTAACTATTTAAAAAGCACATACCCGAACCTTTCAGGACTATGGTGACTTCCACCTGTACAACTCCAGTTGCTAATCTCAAGCTCACCTGCACGCCTCGCCCGTGTTAAATTTAGGCCCCATACATCTCCTGGCTGAGGTATTGAAGTTTTAAGCTCCTTAAAACTAATAGCAATCTCTACATTCCAGTGGTTTTCTCCAAGAGCTGTTGCCAATTTCCATTTAGGATTCCAGATAGGGGCATTTGTCCCATATCCGTCATACTTCGTTCCAATGGGATTGGCAATAAGCTGAAAACAGGTAGAGTAATCCCGATTTGTATCCATAAACACCTCAATACAGTCATCCGTCCATACACTTTTATCGTGTCCAGTGATTTTTGCTACTAATCCTGAGATATTGGATTCCAGGCATTTAAATGCAATATAGAGATTGTTTTCATCATAAACTAAAGCAGCAAAGGTGTTTTGGGTTACTGGAGTATTCTTTTTATAATCCACAAAATCTGTAACCATATCTGCTTTCTCCCATACAGGATCAGTTAAATAACCATCTATCTTGGGTGGGGCAGTTACCCTCATGGCATAAATTATTTTTTTCTTGGGTTCTCCTTTACCTGTGCTCAGCCACAATTCTCCTCTGGCATTTTCACCCCAGACATTATCTTTATCCCATGTTATGCCCTGGTAGAATTCCTTTGCCTTATCTGCCTGTCCAAGTTTTCGATAGAGCAGCCCGATCTTAAAATAGAGAGCATCTAGTTCCTTTGTCTTGGGATACTTATCCAGAAATTTCAGGTATCCGTCAATAGCATTCTGGTACTTCTTTTCTTTTTCATAGCTAGCAATAGTTTTCAGTTCTGCCTTGACTACGTCTGAATCATCGGGGAACTCCTGAATAATGAGTTCATTTATCTCTCTTAGCTTGGCAAAATTCTTTTCTTTTTCATAAATAGATGCAAGTTTTAAGTAGGCCTTTTTACGAAGGGGATGGGCAGGATAAGTTTCCAATATCTTGTTGCACGCCTCTTTTGCCTTACCATATTTTTCATTCTTTTCGTATATTTCAGCAATTTTCAGGTAGGCAGGAATTACTTTTTTTGCATCATCGGATATTCTTATAATTCTCTCCTGGTCCAGTATCTCTTCCTGCCATTTAGGAATGAAGATTTTGATTACTCGCTCAGCAAGGGTTTTATCCCAGCTTTTTTCAATAGTAGTGGATAGCTTATCAGCCTTCTCGGAAAAGATATAATTATGATACTTATTTAAACAAAGATTTGTAATGGCGGAAAGGACGCAAAAGGCGATTAGAAATAAAATTAAACCAGAATTATGACGTCCCTTTCTTAGCGGTGGAGAGATATTGGAAATCCTTTTTTATCTCTTAATCTCGACGTCCTTGAGCATAGCTTTAGCTTTTTCTTTGAGGTCTTTATCGGGATGAGATTGAATGATTTCCTCTGATAATTTTACAAGATTTTTATAGGCGAGATCCTTCTCATAGTTTTGAGCAGCATTTTTGTAAATGTCCTGCCACATATCTAAAGATAGCTCTTTATATCCTGCCAGATTATTTGCCGTGGCCAGCAATCTATCAATATGCGGTGGATGGTCCGGAGCCTTTACAGCAATCTCTAAAAACCGCATAGCCTCTTTATAGTCTTTTAAATGAAAGAATGCTGAGATACTGGCGTAATAAGGAACCGTCCATTCGATATTTTTGTTATTGATAATACCTTTTTCAAGAAGACTTATTGCCTTTTCGCTCTCTTCTACACTTAATGTAAGGCCGCCTAATTTGTATGCCTCGGTAAATTGGGGGTCAAGATCAGTGATACGGTCGAACATCTTGTAGATGACAGCCCCCTCTACTTCAGTTATCTTCGGGATTCCTCCCAGATATTGTATTGCCTTTACCCAGAGAATATCGGCGAGTATTGTATCGAATCCAAAATTCGGGGTAGCAACGACAGCTCTTTCCAGCCCTTGAATTCTTCGAATATCATCTATTGAGAGAGAGATGGGCTTAAGTAAAAGGACAAGCACTATAAAACACAATGGTATGATGCCCCATTTAAAGAAGATTTTATTCATTTTTCCTCCTTTACGCGAAATCTTTTCCTCTTATGACAAATATTGATAATACCACTCCAATTGCGGCATACAATATACCATAGATAATGGTTAATAGGATAAGTGATACGGGTATAGATAGATTATTGACTACTTCAGCCCTTAGATTAAAATATTGCAGGTTGGGCAGGAGATAATAAAAGATAGAGGCTATAATTTTAGTTCCTATGGTCTCTGCTTTACTGATTAAGTATGGGAGAAGGTTTGTCACATGGCCGACTAGAAATAGGAGGAGGGCAAAGATTGTAGAGATGGCCTGAGGGAAAATTGTAGAAAAGAAGATAGATGCAGATACAAGGATAAGGAGTTCCACTGCAGTGAGCACTATTGCCTTTAGAAGATAAAATGGGGCACCCTTTTCTACAATTGCTACGATTATCAAAAAACCAATTGTCATGATAGCTAGATTAAATAACGTAGTTAATCCTGCACCCAGAAATTTCCCTAAAACAAATTCTGATCTTTTTACTGGTTTTGCAAGTAAGGTATGGATTGTCTTACTATCAATTTCGCGTGATATAGAATTTGTCCCTGTAAAGATGGCGACAAGCACCCCCAGTACAACCATAGCAGCTAACCCTACATCTTTCATTAACTTTACTTCCTGATTGATTGCCAGCGTCTTATAGAGCAAGGCAGAGAGGATAGTAATAAAGGAAAAGATTACTATTACATATAAAATTTTTTGACGCATACTCTCCTTAAAACTGCTTTGCGCGATAGGCCAGATATTCATTATTTTTTCCTCCTAGTATTTATACGTTTTTCTCTATATCTGAAAAAAACAGCTCTTCCAGTGTCTCCTTGTGCGGAACAACGGAAAGATATCTCCCCCCGCCTTTCTGGATAATGTCCAGGGTAGAAGGGAGGTCTTTTTCTTTTTCTATTATAATTTGCCAGTTCCCATCAACGGAGGTTGTTTTTTTAGATAGCTTATTTATCGCCTCCAGGGTCTCACTATTTAGTCCTTGAGCTATGACTTCAATCTCTTTGACATTAAGTAATTTATTGAGTGGTCCTTTTTCTATTAATCTACCTTCCTTGAGGATGGCCACCTCATCACAGATTTGTTCTACGTCGGAAAGTATATGGGAGCAAAAGAATACAGTTTTGCCCTGCGCCTTAATTTTTTTTATCAGTGTCCTTATCTCCCGGCGGCCTATTGGGTCAAGTGAAGCAATAGGTTCATCGAGAAAGACAAGATCAGGCTCATTAATAAGGGCCTGGGCAATACCGATGCGCTGCAGCATCCCACGTGAAAAATTTTTTAGAAGGGTTTTTTGCTCTTTCTTAAGTCCTACCATTTCCAGGAGTTTTTCGGTACGGTTTCTTCTTGTTGTTTTATCTAAATGGAATATACGTCCAAAGAAATCCAGAAATTCCCAGGAAGTCAGGTGCGTGTAAAAATAGGGATTCTCCGGCATAAATCCTATCTTTTCCTTTGCCTTGACATCTCCTATTTCTTTACCCATAATCCAGGCCCTGCCATAAGTTGGTTTGATAAAATCCAGGAGGATATTTATAGTGGTAGTTTTTCCTGCGCCATTTGGACCAAGATATCCAAATATACATCCTGATTCTACCTCAAGGGTTAAGTTATCCAGTGCTTGAGTATTCTTGTTTCTAGTGTTGTAGACCTTAGAAAGGGCCTCTGTTTTTATTATAACTGCCATTTATATAATGATAACAGACTATTTCTCTTTTGTCAATATTCTTCTAAAGATTTAACTAAAGATTTAACTTAACATTTTATTTATAGTAACGTATAATGTCCTGGAAAGGAGAGTAATGATGGGTGAATATAAAGGATTTTATAAAATTGATAACTTTCATAAGATCTTGAGTAAGGTAGTTGAGATAGGCGCATCGGATCTTTTTCTTATCCCGGGCAATGTGCCTGTGGTAAGGGACCAGGCTGATGGGAAACTTTATTCTATTAAAAAATATTTCTCTAAGGATATAAATTTTTCTACTTTAAAAAAAGAGGATACAGCGTTTTTGGAAGATAAGATGCTCACCCAGCGGGGTTTTAGTTCTTCAAAGGAATTACAGGATTTCAACTTTAGCTATGAGGCAGATGGTACGAGATTCAGGGTGAATCTCAATCGAAATGTCAATGGCACAGGATTTGTCCTGAGGCGTATTCCTCCAAAGACCCCTACCATAGAAAGTCTAGATTTTACGCCTATGGCTGAAATGAGATTAAAATATATGGCTAAAGAGTATGACCGGGGTTTAATCCTGGTCACCGGTCCTACTGGCTGCGGTAAGAGTACAACCCTGGCATCACTTATCCACGAGATGAAATTGATACATCATTATAATCTTGTTACTATTGAAGACCCTATTGAGTTTGTCTATAAACCAGAGGAGGTTAAGGAGGATTTTCGCCTGGATAATATTATTCAGCGGGAAGTAGGCCTGGATACGCCTTCTTTCTATGATGGGCTCAAGAATGCCTTGAGACAAAACCCGAATGCCATCCTTGTGGGAGAGATAAGGACAGAAGAGGTAATGGAAGAGACGCTTTCTGCTGCCAATGCAGGACATCTCCTCATGGGGACTTTACATGCCAATGATGCCAGGCAGGCAATTGAGCAGATAGTGGAACTATTACCCTCACAGAAACCTGAGACAGTTTATAAGAAGTTAGCCAATGTGCTTGTGGCAATCGTCTCCCAGAAGCTTTTACCCAAAACCGATGGGACAGCCAGAATCCCTTGTTGTGAGATGTTGATCCGTACACCTTCTATTGTAGGGTTACTCCAGGAAGGACAGATTATTGGTATAAAGGATCACCTGAGAGGTAATCCTGACCACAAAGATGAGCCCTTGAGTTATTTCGATGAACTGCGCTATCTGGCTAAGGAAGGTATTATTTCAGAAGATCTGGCCAAACGCACCTCTGGAAGCATCAAGGATATGGATTTGATTTTACGGGGGATTATGAAATAAGGGGTAAAAAATGAGCAAAATTGATAGTGTTGTAACCAGTATAACACCAGTAGATCCTGCACTGCTGGATAGGGCGCAGAAGAGATTGGATAATCTCACAAAACCAAGAGGAAGTCTTGGAAGGCTTGAAGAGGCAGCCAGGAGAGTAGCTGCAATTACAGGGAAAGAAAAACCTGAGTTAAAACAAAAAGTAATATTTACCCTTGCCGGTGACCATGGCGTAGCAAAAAAAGGAGTGAGCGCATTTCCTCAAGATGTAACGCCACAGATGGTCGAGAATTTTTTGAGAGGCGGGGCAGGTATAAATGTGTTAGCCCGCCATGTAGGCGCGAGGGTGGTGGTTGTGGATATGGGGGTTGGAGTAGATATCCCGCCGAGAGAAGGACTCCTAAACCGTAAGGTTGGTTATGGAACAAAAGATATGTCACAGGGCGCGGCAATGACCAGAGAAGAGGCTATAAAGGCCATAGAGACAGGCATAGATATTGTCGGAAAAGAAGTTAAAAAAGGCGTGGATATAGTCGGGACAGGTGATATGGGGATAGCCAATACCACTCCATCCAGCGCAATATGCAGTGTGATGACCGGTGCTGATGTAAAAGAGGTTACAGGCAGGGGAACTGGAATAGATGACATAAGCCTGAAGCATAAGATAGATGTGATTAAAAAGGCAATAGATATAAATAAACCTGATAAAAATGATCCTATTGATGTCCTGGCCAAGGTAGGCGGGTTTGAGATTGGAGGGATTGCAGGGATAATACTTGCGTGCGCGAGCAGGCGAATACCTGTTGTAATAGATGGTTTTATTTCAGGCGCCGGGGCATTAATTGCATGCGGACTTGCACCGCAAGCAGCAGATTATATATTTTCAAGCCATGAGTCCGTGGAGGTAGGACACAAAAAGATGTTAGAGAAGATAGGCGTAAAGGCGTATCTCGATCTTAATCTACGCTTAGGAGAAGGCACAGGGGCAGCCTTAGCAATGGATATTATTGAAGCCGGTGTAAAGATACATAATGAGATGTCCACCTTTGGTGAAGCCGGTGTTTCAGAGGAGAAGTGAAAAGATTTTGCCTTGCGTGGAATTTTTTGACCTGCCTCCCGTTAGGTTCCAAGAGTAAAGTTACTCCCACCGAACTCAGTCAGGCCATGGCCTTTTTTCCGATTGTGGGACTGGCGATGGCGGTATTTCCGGCAATATTTGTTCTAATATGTTACCCGTTTTTATCTCCATTACTTGGCTCGTTGATAATTGTCCTTATTTTTATTTTTATAACTCGCGGACTGCACCTCGACGGACTGGCTGATACAGTAGACGGGCTCTCAGGGGGAAGAGATAAGAAAGAGATACTGGCTATTATGCGTGACAGTCATATCGGCAGTATGGGGGCAATAGCCCTTTTTTTTCTGATATCTTTTAAGGTAGCACTTCTCAATGAAATCTGGGTAAATGCGGATAAAGTTAATCTCTTAAAGGCGATTTTTCTTTTTCCGGTCATGGGCCGCTGGTCCCTGGTTAGCACAGCATGGCTCCTGCCCTATGCACGTAAAGAAGAAGGGGTTGGGGAGGTATTCGCAAAAGAAGTTACAATTAAACAATGGCTTCTCTCGACTCTTTTCGCAGGTGTTATAGCTTTTTTCACACTTAAATTTTACGCACTTCTATTTTTACCTCTGGTATTTCTTACCAGCCTCTTTTTCATAAAATACTTTAAGCGTAAAGTGGGAGGGGTGACCGGGGATGTTTTTGGCGCGGTAAATGAATTGATAGAAGTAACCTCTCTCGGATATATACTTTTATTTTTTATAGTGGGATAAGAAAATGCCATATTTCTTATACTTATAACTATGAATAGTCTTATATTTACAGGCGCATATATCCTCGATCTTATTTTTGGTGATCCTGAGAAAATGCCGCATCCGGTTAGGATTATGGGATGGGCTATTGAAAAAGCGGAAGGGCCTTTAAGAAAGAGATTTAAGAAAAAGGAAACGATTGCCGGGCTGATACTTGTTTTTAGCCTGGTAGCTATTGTCTTTCTTGTTACGCTTGGTATCTGCTTTTTTTCTTTCAAGATACACAAATTTTTCGGTCTGGCTCTCAATATTATTCTGGGTTATACCACTATTTCAGTTAAGTCTCTTCTTGACGCAGCAGCAAAAGTTAAGAAAGAACTTTTGCAGAAAAATTTAAGCCGCGCCAGGATTAAGCTGTCGCACATTGTTGCAAGGGATACCAATAATCTTTCGGAAAAGAATGTAATACGGGCTGTGGTCGAGACAGTGGCTGAGAATACTACAGACGGAATTACTGCGCCGCTTTTTTATTTAGCTTTTGGAGGCGTGCCTCTGGCCATGGCATACAAGGCGATCAACACCTTAGATTCGATGATTGGCTATCAGGATAAGAGATATATTAAATTTGGACGTGCTGCTGCTATAGTCGATGAGGTAGTTAATTTCATTCCATCCAGGATTTCAGCCCTGGGGTTTGTAATTTCTTCCTGGTTTTCCGGTTTATGCGTAAGAAAAGGTTTTCGTTTTATATCCAGATGCGCGTTAAAGGTTAATACCTTAAACAGCACTATCACCGAAGGAGTAGTTGCTTCTATCCTTGGAGTAAGACTCGGTGGAGTGAACTATTACAAAGGAAAGAAAATTTTAAAGCCGTATCTCGGTGAGGGAAAGAGGGCGCTTGAGATAGATGATATTAACCGCGCCTCTAAACTTGCCTTTCTTACGAGTCTTATCTTTGCGGTTATAGTTTTATTGATAAAAATAATATGGTAAAACACGGTGGTAATGTATGGGCAATTGAGAGAAAATCTCATCATAGATTTGACCGGTTCCTGGATTTTAGCTCGAATATAAATCCATTAGGTCCTCCCCCGAGGGTAAGAGAGGCAGTGCTTAATGGAATTAAAAAATTGTCTTGTTATCCTGACCCGGAATATATCCGCTTGAGGAAAGGGGTATCCAATTTTCTCGGGGTAAATTTATCGTCCGTCTTTGTCGGGAATGGACTCAGCCAGATTATAGATCTGGTGAGCCGCTCTTGCAATTTTAAAGAGGCAGTTATAGTAAATCCTACATACAGTGAATACGAGCAGGCGTGTCTTAAGGCTAAGATTCCTGTAACCAATTTCGCTATGAAAGAGAAAGATAATTTCACCTTGAATGAGGAGATATTTTATAAAGCTCTGGGGACAAAAAAAGAGGCGGCTATATTTTTATGTAACCCCAATAACCCAACAGGGACTTTTATTCAGCGTCCATTTTTTGAAAGATTACTAAAAAAGGTATCTTCAAAAAGGCAGTGGCTGATAGTTGATGAGGCATTTATTGATTTCACCCCGCATGGTCGTAAGGATAGCCTCATCCATTTTATTAATACATATCCGCGTCTCGTTGTCCTCTGGTCGCTAACAAAGATATTTAGTATCCCCGGTTTGCGCATAGGCGCAGCAATAGCGAACAATAAAATTATTGAAAGGCTTCACACAATAGCCCCGCCGTGGAGTGTAAATATTTTAGCTGAAGAGGCCACCATAGCCTCCCTGAAAGATAAAATCTTTTTAAAGAAAACAAGCTGCTGGATTAAAAAGGAGAAAAAATATCTTTCAAACAGTCTCAAGAAGTTTGATAACTTAAAGGTCTATCCTTCGGAGGCACCTTTTTTTCTTATCAAGATATTGAATAAGCGTATTAGTGCTCGCGCGCTAAGCAATAAACTTCTTTCTCATAAAATTCTTATCAGGGATTGTTCTAATTTTCATCACCTGGATAGATTCTTTTTTCGTATAGCTATTAAGGATAGAACAAGCAATAGAAGACTCATATCTCTATTAACAAGATATATAAAATGATTGCAGAAGAAAAATTTGTAAAGTTAAAAGCTATCCTGCGTGAGATGGGTAGTGTAATTATTGCCTATTCCGGTGGCGTGGATAGTACTTTTTTAGTCAAGGCAGCTAAAGACACCCTGGGGGAAAAGGCCCTGGCAGTAATTGCCACCTCGCCCACATATCCTCAAAAAGAATTTAAAGAGGCGAAGGATTACGCGCGGGAGATAGGTATACGATATGTAGTCATCGAGACTGAGGAAATCAGAGACCCGTCTTTTTCTTCTAACACGCGCGAACGCTGTTATTATTGCAAAAAAAGGCTTTTTAGTAAAATTAAAGAGATAGCTATGAAAGAGGGCATACAGTTTATTCTGGATGGAACTAACATGGATGACGAGCGCGATTTTCGACCGGGGAGAAAGGCCTCGCAGGAATTAAATGTCCGAAGTCCCCTTCTTGAGGCCGGTCTTTCAAAGGAAGAGATTAGAAAACTTTCTCGGGATCTCAAACTCCCTACCTGGGATAAACCTCCTCAGGCCTGTCTCTCTTCACGCTTTCCTTATGGAGAGGAAATAACCGAAGAGAAACTTAAGAGGATAGAAGAGGGGGAGGAATTTATCCACTCCCTCGGGTTCAGGCAGGTCAGACTCAGACACTATGGGAAACTGGCCCGGATTGAAGTTGATAAGGAAGATATCCAGAGATTTTTTAAAGACAGCGTGAGAGAAAAGATTGTAGATAAACTCTTAAACCTCGGCTATACCTACGTTACACTCGACCTCGAAGGATATTGCACAGGGAGTTTAAACAAATAAAGTTTTATTTATTTGTGAATCTATTTAATAATATATCTTCAACGTTTTGACGCGCATCAATAACTGATAAGACATAAACATGATTATCTGAAATTTTATAAATAACTCTCCAAGATTCTATTATCAATTCTCGATATAATAAAATTCCATATTCCTGCAGCTCAGGAACAATCCTGCCTCTATTCGGGAAAGTAAAAAGACTTGAACATTTATCTTTGATTTTATGAAATATAGTCAGCGCATTATTAATGCTATCTTTTGCTATATATTTAATAATTTCGTTTAAATCACTCTCAGCTACGTGTGACCATATTACTTTATATCCAATCATCGATTTTTTTCTTTCAATTTTTTTTCAATGATGTCAAATACTTCTCTTTGCGTTTTAACCTTTTCGCTTTTAATATTTTTTTCCCCTTGAGATATCAATTTTAATAATCCTATTGCATTTCGCATATGTTCATAACTTTGTGGATCCTGCAATATAGCTCTAGGCTCACCATTTTGTGTAATTATCACAGGCCTATGAGTATCATTAATTTGTTCTAACAGATCAGCAGCCCTTGATTTAAGGTAGGTTACTGATTTTATGTCTTTCGTAATATTCATATTTAATCACCTCCAGTCTTAATATGATACCATATTTAGACCGTTTGTCAAGCAAAATCGGCCTTTGGCCGATAGCTTAAGTCCACTTTTTATAAATTCCTATATAATCAAGTTGTTTTTTATGTTGTTTAATTCCGCATTTACGCTATAATATCACTAAAATATGCTAAGATTATTTCGTCGTAAAAAACACCCTACATTAAGCCAAGGGCTTTTTAAGACGCGGCTTTCTTTAAAAGAACAGCTTAAGGTTTTTTTGAAGAAAGGGAAGGTGGATGTAGATATCCTTACCGAGCTTGAAGAGATACTTATTTTAGCTGATGTAGGTGTCAAGATAACCATGGAGGTAATGGCGTCTTTGAAAGATTCTATTGTAAATAAAGGATTGAAACAAAGGGAAGAGGTCTATCGGGAGTTGAAAGGAGCCCTTAAAAATTTTTTATCTAATTCACCGCGCACTTTATCTATATCCCATTCGCCGGCAGTCTTTTTATTTGTAGGCGTTAATGGGACTGGGAAGACTACCTCGCTTGCGAAACTCGCTTATCGATTTAAGAAGGAGGGTAAGAAGGTGCTGCTCGCAGCCGGTGATACCTTTCGGGCAGGAGCCTTGGAGCAGTTAAATCACTGGGGTGATAGATTAGGTGTTGATGTAATCCGGCATGATTATGGCGGAGATAGCGCAGCTGTGGCGTATGATGCGGTTACTGCAGCAAGGTCCAGAGGGATAGATTGTCTCCTGATAGATACTGCGGGCAGACTCCAGACAAAGGTGAATTTGATGGAGGAGTTAAAAAAGATGTCAAGGGTTATCGCCAAGGTTTTGCCGCAGGCCCCTCATGAAAAGATACTTGTCGTGGATGCTACTTTTGGGCAGAACTCCATTTCCCAGGGAAAACTCTTTCACGAGTTTATAGATTTGACAGGGATGGTTTTAGCTAAACTCGATGGTTCGGCAAAAGGCGGGGCAATATTGAGCCTTGAGAATGAATTAGGCGTGCCTGTTAAACTCGCTGGCGTGGGAGAAGGAATAGAAGACCTGGTAGATTTTGATCCAGGGGAGTATATTGATTCACTATTAAGTATTGATTGATTGATTTACTTGACAGAGGTAAGATTGAAAGATATAATATAATCAAATATATTATGAAGAGTATGAAGATAAAGGAGGTAGTTATTTATGAAGATAGCAATAATTCTAGGCTATTTTGTGAGCCTGGCTATCTTTTTCTTCGTTGGATATTTCTCTCGAAAGCGCATTGCAGAAAGAAAGGTCCATTCAGCAGAGGACCTTGCCAAAAAGCTCCTTGATGATGCCAGGAAAGAGGCTGAGTCAAAGAAGCGCGAAGCTGTCCTAGAAGCAAAGGACGAGTTATACAGCAGCCGCCAGAAGTTCGAAGAAGAGACAAAAGAGCGGCGCAGGGAACTCATCTCCCTAGAAAAAAGATTATCCCAGAGGGAAGAGACCTTTGTCCGAAAAGGGGATTTAATTGATAAAAAAGAGAGAGAACTTCTGACGAGGGAAAAGAATGCTGCGCAGCGCATTAAAGAAGTAGAGGAGAAGAAGCAGCAATATCAGGCCCTTCTCGAAGATGAAAAACAGAAATTACAGCGCATGTCAGGGTTATCTGTTGAGGATGCGCGCAAGCTGCTTCTGGAGGGGCTTGAAAAAGAGATGCGGCATGAGACAGCAGTAAAGGTCAAACAGATAGAAGATGAGGCAAAGGAAGAGGCAGAGAAAAAAGCCAGAGAAATTATCACGCTGGCTATTCAGCGCTATGCTGCTGAGCAGGTAGCAGAGGTAACTACCTCTGTTGTCCCTTTACCGAGTGATGAGTTAAAAGGCCGTATTATCGGCAGGGAAGGCCGCAATATCAAGGCATTAGAGCAGGCCACAGGAGTAGATCTGATTATTGACGATACCCCCGAAGCTGTTACTCTTTCGAGCTTTGACACCATAAGACGAGAGGTCGCCAGGATCACCCTTGAGCGGCTTATCAGTGACGGCAGGATACATCCCGGCAGGATTGAAGAGACGGTTGCAAGAGTGCGCCGCGAATTAGATGTCAAGATACGTGAAGCCGGCCAGGAAGCAGTACTGAGTGTGGGGGTCCATGGCCTGCATCCGGAGGAGGTAAAGCTTCTCGGAAAACTCAAGTACAGAACCAGTTACGGACAGAATGTGCTGCAGCATTCTATAGAGGTCGCTACGCTGGCGGGTCTAATAGCTTCGCAGATTGGTATGGATATACAGCCGGCTAAAAGGGCAGGATTTCTCCATGACATCGGCAAGTCTGTAGACCATGAAGTTGAGGGGACACATCCTCAACTCGGCGCTGATATAGCCAAGCGCTATAATGAAAATGCAGCGATTGTTGAGTCCATTTTAAATCATCATTCTTCGTCCCAACCCAGGTCTCTCCTTTCTACCCTTGTTGACGCGGCTGATGCCATTTCAGCTTCGCGGCCGGGCGTAAGACGGGAGACTATGGAGTCATATGTCAAGAAACTTGAAAAATTAGAAGCAATTTGTGATTCCTATCCCGGTGTAGAAAAGACATACGCTATACAGGCCGGCAGGGAGGTAAGGGTGATGGTCAAACCTGATAAGATAGGAGATGCTGAGGCTACACAACTGGCCAGAGAGATCTCCAAGCGCATTGAAAAAGAATTAGAGTATCCTGGCCAGATAAAGGTTACCCTTATCAGGGAGACAAGGGTAGTGGATTACGCCAAGTGAAAATCCTCTTTATCGGAGATATTATCGGCAGTCCAGGCCGGAGCGCTGTATCCCTCCATTTACCCGGATTAAAAAAGAAAGAGAAAATTGATTTTGTCCTGGCTAATGGGGAAAATGCTGCCGGCGGACTTGGGTTAACCCCTAAAGTAGCAGAGCAGCTTTTTTCCTATGGGATAGATGCGCTCACTTCGGGTAATCATATCTGGGACAAAAAAGATATCCTCGAGACACTGGCTAAAGATAACCGGATACTTAGACCTGCTAATTATCCTCCGGGTGTAATCGGATTTGGTTCTACTGTAATTTCCACACAAGGTAAAAAACTCGGTGTCATTAATCTCTCCGGCCGCGTATTTATGAGGGAGCTGGATTGTCCTTTCAGGGCGGCTTTACGCGAGATAGAGGATTTAAAGGAGAGGGTGGAGGTCGTGGTGGTGGACATGCATGCCGAAGCTACTTCTGAAAAGATAGCCATGGGCTGGTATCTCGACGGTAAGGTGAGCGCGGTTATCGGCACACATACCCATGTCCAGACCGCTGACGAGAGGATACTCCCGGAGGGCACTGCCTATATTACTGATGTCGGGATGGTAGGGAGTTTGGATTCGGTTATAGGTGTAAAGAAGGATGTAATTCTGGAACGTTTTTTAACGCAGCTGCCAGTCCATCTGGATATAGCAAAAAAAAATGTAGTGCTACATGCAGTTTTAGTAGAAATAGATGAAGATACTGCTAAGGCGGTGTCTATAAAAAGGATAAAGATAAAGGCGGATGAATCGTCGTAAAATTTTTAGTGTTAGTGAGATTACCACCCAACTCAAGGATCTTATCGAAGGTACTTTCCCGCCTCTCTGGGTGGAAGGTGAGGTCTCTAATTTAAGAGAGCCGTCATCCGGGCATATCTATTTTACCCTCAAAGACGAAAAGTCTCAACTTCGGGCTGTGATGTTTCGTTTTCGGAGAGGGGGGCTTAAGTTTAAGCTGGATGATGGGCTTAAAGTTATGGCCTATGGAAAGCTCGGTGTGTATGGGACGCAAGGGCAATATCAGATAATAGTAGAGGAGGTAGAGCCTAAAGGAATAGGCAGCCTCCAGATGGCCTTTGAACAGTTGAAGAAAAAACTTCAAACGGAAGGGCTTTTTGACGAGCAACACAAGGTCCCTATTCCTCTTTTGCCGCAGCGTATTGGCGTGGTTACTTCAGCTACAGGTGCGGCCTTTCAGGATATACTTAATGTTGTGAGGAGACGATTTTCCAATGTAGAGATAATCTTAAATCCGGCGCCGGTGCAGGGTGAAGGAGCCGGGGAGAAGATAGCTCGCGCAATTTCCGAACTCGATGAGCTTAAAGAGGTAGATGTAATTATCATGGGCAGGGGCGGTGGAAGTCTCGAAGACCTCTGGGCATTTAATGAAGAAGTGGTAGCCAGGGCTATTTATGCATGCCAGACACCTGTGATATCAGCAGTCGGGCATGAAATTGACTGGACTATAGCGGATTTTGTTGCTGATGTGCGCGCACCTACACCTTCAGCCGCGGCAGAGATGGTCATAGGCAAGAAAGAGGAATTTTTAGAAAAGATAGAGGGGCTCTCTACCCGCGTAAGTTCGTCGATGACAGGGATGATAGAAAAGAGGCGGCTCGTTTTAGAGAACCTTATGGCGAGCTACGGTTTCAGACATCCAACGGAGCTTTTGAGACAATATGAACAGAGGGTGGATGAACTTGCGTATCGTATTGAGTCACGCCTGACCAATCAGGTTAGTTTTGTAAAAGAAAAAGTAGCAGGGCTTTTGAGGCACCTGGAGGCCTTGAGCCCGTTAGGGATTCTCCAGAGGGGATATAGTATTACATTCAGTCTCCCTGAGAGAGGTGTGGTTAAAACCTTCCGCGATGTATCTCGCGGCGATAAGATTGAGACAAGACTTGCGGAGGGGAAAGTAGTTTCTAAGGTGCTGGAATTAGAGAAGTGAGGGAATAAGATATGGCTGGTTTAAAATTTGAACAGGCTTTAAAGAGATTAGAAGAGATTGTGGAAGAACTTGAGAAAGGTAACCTGTCCCTTGATGAGAGCCTTAAGAGATACGAAGAGGGGATAAAATTATCGCGTTTCTGCACGAAGAAGTTAGAGGAGACTGAAAGAAAGGTAGAGCTACTCACTAAAAATGAAAAGGGGGAATTTGAAAAAACCCCTTATGAGGAGAAGGGCGAGCCAGCTGCGAAGAGCAGAAAATCAAGAAAAAAGAAAAAGAAAGCTGATGACGAAGGATTTCTCTTCGAAGAAGATAAATAGCTATCTAAAAGAAAAAAAGAGACTCATTGACCAGGGTCTTGATAAATACGTTCCTAAGGCTTCAGCCTATCCTCAAGCTATTCACAAGGCCATGCGGTATAGTCTGTTTAGTGGCGGGAAAAGGCTCAGACCAATTCTGACTATTGCTGCAGGAGGGATTGGAAATGGGAAGAGACCGGCGCTCCTGCCGGCTGCGTGCGCTATTGAGCTTATCCATACATTTTCTCTTATACACGATGATTTGCCTTCTCTGGACGACGATGATTTTCGGAGAGGAAAACCCAGCTGTCATCGCGCGTTTGGCGAGGATATAGCAATACTTGCCGGAGATGCGCTGCTTGTCCTCGGGTTTGGATTGTTGGGAGAAAGCGAGAGGATGGGGAGAGGGTTTTTAAAGCCGGGAATTTTGATAAGAGAGATGGCCGGCGCTATAGGGACATGTGGAATGATTGGCGGACAGGTAGTTGATCTGGAGAGCCAGAAAAAAAAGATTGGCGCAAGGGGACTAAAATATATCAATGAGAAAAAGACCGCAGCCTTGATCACCGGAGCGCTGCGTATCGGAGGAATAATTGGTCAAGTGCCTCCACGAGAACTTACCGCGCTTACGAATTTTGGAAAGGCCATGGGTGTCTCGTTTCAGATAGTTGACGACATGCTCGATCAGAAAAAAGATAATAGAAAAAAGTCCATGTCCAAGGTCAAGCAAAATCGGCCTTTGGCCGATAGCTTAAGTCCGCTTTCTATAAATTCCTCTATAATCAAGGAATTAACTTTAAAAGCTGAAAGCTTTCTTAAACCTCTGGGAGAGAGAGGGGAGGTATTGAAGGCGATAAATAAGGCGATGGTATGTCGGGTGAAATGAAAAGGCTGGCATGAAACCTCTTCGCTTAAATAGGCTGCTCGCTATTCCACTTGTTCACCAAAGGGGAACCCTCCGGAATTCCCTACGGTCAGTTCCGGCCTCCCTTTCTTTGGCTCACTGCGCTCCATTTCACGCTGCGCTGCCTTATGCGCTCATAGATTTATGCCAGCCTTTTCACTTATGAGTTTTGTTAGTCGTGGTGGGTATAAGATGGAAGGGGCAATAAAGGATTTTGGGATTAATGTTAAAGACAAGATTGCGGCAGACCTTGGGTGCTCTACAGGCGGATTTACAGACTGTCTTTTAAAAAATGGAGCGGCTAAAGTCTATGCCGTTGATGTTGGATACGGAATTCTTGCGTGGAAATTGAGGAAAGATAAGCGCGTTGTGGTAATGGAAAGAAAAAACGCCAGATATTTAAAATTAGAGGACATTGGAGAGAGAGTGGATCTCGTGACTGCTGATCTCGCGTTTATCTCTCTAAAAAAAATAATACCGGTATTGCCGAATATATTAAAGGAAGATGGAGAGGCGCTCTGCCTTATCAAGCCGCAGTTTGAGGTAAAGAGAGATGAAGTAGGATTGAAAGGCGTTGTAAGGGATTCACTTCTCCACCAGAGGGTTATAGATGAAATTTCCCGGAACGCGGAAGAAAGTGGATTTAGAGTTAAGGGCGTGGTAGAATCTTCTTTAGAAGGTCCGCAGGGGAATAAAGAGTTTTTTATTTATATGTCATGAAAATTAGCATTATTGCAAATCCCAGGAAGAAAAAGATATATTCTGTTTGTAGGAAGCTTATACCGTGGCTTAAAAGAAAAGGCGTGGAGGTATTTATTTCCAAAGATATAGCGCGGGAGATTAAAGGAGCGAAGAAAGAATATAGCCGTGAGGAGGCAGCCCGGAAAGGAGATATCCTGATAGCCCTGGGCGGTGACGGGACACTCCTTGAAGCTGTGCGCTTACTTAAAGGCCGGGATATACCAATCATCGGGGTTAATGCCGGGGGACTTGGTTTTTTAACTGAAGTAACTTTAGAAGAATTTTATCCATTATTGGAAAATGTGCTCAAAGGGAAATTTGAGACAAAAGAAAGGGCGATGCTGGAAGTTAGTCTCGGTAGCGCAAAGAAATTTTTTGCGTTAAATGACGTGGTCATAACAAGAGGCGCCTTTTCACGGATACTCCGCCTTAATGTTTATATAGAGAATGAATTTGCTAATGCATATTTAAGCGACGGCCTGATACTCGCTACACCTACTGGCTCGACAGCGCATTCCCTTTCTGCAGGCGGGCCTATTGTGCATCCTGAATTAAAAGTTATTGTCCTTTCTCCTATCTGCCCGCATACTATGACCAACCGTCCCTTAATTATACCCGGGGATAAAGAAATAACTATAGAGCTTGATAGAGAAAAGGTAGAGGTGTCGCTTACGGTGGACGGTCAGATCTGGAAAAGTCTTGCCCAGGGACAAAAGGTCAAGATAAAAATGGCGAAGAATGTTGTAAGACTTATAACAAATCCGGAGAAGTCCTATTTCGAGGTCCTCCGGCGCAAACTTAACTGGAAAGGGACGACGGGAAAGTAATGGGAAAGGTAGTCATAAATCCAGCCCGATGCAAGGGGTGCAAGCTCTGCATTGAGGTCTGCCCCAGGAATGTACTGGTTCCCTCTTCTAAAAATAATCATTTAGGGATATATGTGGTTGAACCGAAAAAAGTAGGAGAATGCACTGGCTGCAGCCGCTGTGCCATGATATGTCCTGATGTAGCAATTGAGGTCTATCGATAATGTCAAAAATACTTATGTGCGGCAATGAAGTCATAGGAGAGGCAGCTGTCCAGGCTGGATGCCGGCATTATTTTGGTTATCCCATTACTCCACAAAATGAACTGACTGCATACATGGCAAGACGGATGGAAGAGGTAGGGGGAGTATTTTTACAGTCGGAGAGTGAACTGGCAGCTATCAATATGGTGCTGGGCGCCAGCGCATGCGGCGCACGGGCGATGACGTCTTCTTCAAGCCCGGGTATTAGTTTAAAACAGGAAGGTATTTCCTATATCGCTGGAATGGAATTGCCGGCTGTGGTGGTCAATGTCATGAGAGGCGGGCCTGGCTTAGGGAATATTGCGCCGTCCCAATCTGACTATTTTCAGGCAGTTAAGGGAGGCGGCCACGGTGATTACAGGCTTATAGTGCTTGCCCCTTCTTGTTCCCAGGAATTATATGATTTGACTGCCCTGGCATTTGACCTCGCTGATACATACCGTAATCCTGTTATGATACTTGCCGATGGGATGCTTGGACAGATGATGGAGCCGGTAACGCTTAAGAAGATAAATTCCAAACGTGTTAAGAAGCCATGGGTATTGACAGGCGCAAAGAATCGTCCGGCAAGAATGCTGCGTTCGCTTTTTTTGGAAGCGGGAGCGCTGGAAAAGCATAATGAGAAGCTGCAGGAAAAATATAGACGGATAAAAGCTAAAGAGGTTAGATGCGAGACATATAATATCTCCAGGGCGGAGGTTATAGTCGTAGCGTATGGAAGTTCTGCGCGCCTGACAAAGGCTGCGGTAAAGATGGCTGAAGAGCGCGGTATAAAAGCAGGTTATATTAAGCCGATAACCCTCTGGCCTTTTCCCGAGGAGGTATTTATTAATGAAAAAGATAAAGATAAAAGATATCTCGTCGTAGAGATGAATGAAGGGCAGATGGTTGAGGATGTAGAGAGATGTGCTGGAGATAGAAAGCGGGTATCTTTTTACGGACACGCAGGCGGATGGATCCCGCAGGTAGAGGATATATTTAAGCGCATAAAGAAATTGGTATGAAAAAAGTTTTTGGTAGGACGCGGACTCTCCGAGACACCCACACCCACTACTGTCCTGGCTGTGGGCACGGTATAGCGCACAGGCTTGTAGCTGAGGTCATTGATGAATTAGGTATACGGGAGAGGACCATTGGGATTGCTCCGGTCGGGTGCGCTGTCCTTGCATACTATTACTGGGACCTGGACATCTGTGAAGCTCCCCATGGCCGTCCTCCGGCTGTAGCTACAGGCATGAAAAGTGTGAATCCCAAAAATATTGTTTTTACATATCAGGGCGACGGAGACCTGGCAGCTATTGGATTTAATGAGACAATACACGCTGCGAATCGCGGAGAGAATATTACTGTTATCTTTATCAACAATGCTATATACGGCATGACAGGAGGGCAGATGGCCCCTACAACTTTATGCGGACAGGTAACAGCTACTACTCCTTCCGGTAGAAATGCCGAGCGGTATGGCCAGCCCATCCATGTAGCAGAGTTATTAGGACATCTGCCGGGTGTGACTTTTTCCTCGCGCGTAGCCCTTTCTGATATCCCCAATATTATGAAGACAAAACAGGCCATCAAAAAGGCCTTCCAGGCGCAGATGGATGGCAAAGGATTTTCTATTGTAGAGGTACTTTCTCCCTGTCCGACCTACTGGAGAAAGACCCCTGTAGAGGCATTGAAGTTTATAAAAAAAGATATGACAAAGATATTTCCGTTAGGGGTATTTAAAGAATGAGAGAAGAGATAATCGCTGCTGGTTTTGGCGGGCAGGGTGTAATGCTTATTGGAAAGATCCTTGCGTATGCCGGGATGCTGGAAGGAAAACAGGTTACATATTTCCCATCCTATGGCGCGGAGGTCAGGGGAGGGACAGCTAATTCTACTACAATTATTTCTACAGCGGAGATACCTACGCCTATAAGCTCGCATCCGGATGTGCTGTTAGCCATGAATAGCCCGTCGTGCAAGAAATTCGGCTCGCGCCTTAAAAAAGGCGGGCTGCTCATAGCCAATACTTCCTTAATAGAGGATGTATTTAAGCGCAGTGACCTCACCATAATGAAGATTCCTGCTACCTCCCTTGCCCATGATTTAGGCAATAAGCGTTCAGCAAATATGATTATGATAGGCGCTTATCTAAAATATAAGGCAATTGTTTCTTTAAAGAGCGTGGAGAAAGCCTTCTCAATTTTTTTGCCCGGCAAAAAAGACTTCTGGGATATAAATAAAAAAGCCCTGCGCCTCGGCATGGAGTATGAAGGCCGGTAAACTCCCCATTAAATAAACATGATGGCTAAAAGTATTATGCTTAAGTTGGGTTTTTTTGCTTCTCATGGAGGGAGTAATATGCAGGCAATAATTGATGCCTGTAAAGATGGACGGCTTAATGCGAAACCCTGCGTTGTAATTACTAATAATTCAGATTCAACCGCACTGGAACGCGCAAAAGAGGAAGGTATCCCCGGGTATCACCTGAGTTCAAAGACTCATCCAGACGTTACGGAATTGGACCGGATAATATTTGACGTATTGGAAAAATATGGGGTTAATCTTGTTATATTGGCTGGTTATATGAAAAAATTGGGATCTAAAACCTTGAAAACATATAAAGGGAGAATATTAAATATCCATCCTGCGCTATTACCCAAATTTGGAGGTAAAGGATTGTATGGCAGACATGTCCATGAAGCGGTGTTAGCAGCGGGTGAAAAGGTTACAGGTGTAACAATTCATATAGTAGACGAGGAGTATGATAAGGGGCCTATTATAAATCAGTGTGAGGTTCCGGTATATGAAAATGATACTGTAGATACGCTAAGTAAAAGAGTATTACGGCGGGAACACGAATTTTTCGTGGAAACTTTGCAAAAGATTAGTGAAAGCCTCCATTTTTCGTAAAATTTTAGACAAGGTCAGGCGCGAGCGGCTTTTCAAAAAAGGTGATAAAGTCATCCTTGCCTGCTCTGGTGGTCCTGATTCTGTTGCTCTCCTGGATATTTTAGGCAGGATAAAGCATCTCTTTAATCTAAAGGTCTTTGTAGCTTATTTTAATCACGGGCTAAGACCCAAGGAGAGTGAGAGGGAAAGAGACTTTGTCAGGAAGTTAAGTAGAGAATATGGGTTTAATTTTACATCGGGCAAAGGAGATGTGCAAGGCTTTGCCCGTAAAAACAAGGTCTCAGTTCAGGAAGCCGGCCGTCACTTGCGCTATAACTTTTTATTTAAGCTTGGTAAAAAATTAAATATCCATAAGATTGTCCTGGGACATCACCGCGATGACAATGTAGAGACAATACTCTTGGGCTTTCTTAAGGGCGCAGGGCTAAAGGGGCTTTCGGGTATAGAGGCGGTGAGGGAAAGGGATAATTTTTTGCTTCTTCGTCCTATGTGTGAAATATCAAAGGATGAGATTAATTTTTATCTTTCTGAGAGAGGGTTAAAGCCCTGTCTCGATTCCTCTAACTTAAAAAAAACATATCTCAGAAATCGCCTGCGTCTTGAAATTTTACCCATTTTAAGAAAAAACATTAATGCTCGAGTGGATAATGCTATCTTGAGATTGGGTGAGATATATTCTAAAGAAAATGCATACTTAGATGAGGTAGTTTCAAAAAATATAAAGAAAGTAATTAAAGAAAAAAGAGGAAGGATTTATATAGATAAAGACAACTTTTTGAAATCGCATACTGCCATTCAGCGCAGGTTTTTAAGAGAGGTATTTGACCGCATCGGTATTATAGGTGAAGGTAGTAATTTTCAACAGATTGAAATCTTGAGAAATTTTATTTTAACATGTAATGCCGGGCAAAAGCTGAATCTCGCTCGTGGGTATATAGTAAAAGGCGGGTGCCCACAGGATGGCTTCGCCTACGCGCATATTGCTATAGAGAAGCAAAAATCGGGACTGACTCCGAAGGTGTCTGTCCCTTTTTTGCTAAAAATGAATATCCCGGGAGAGACGTTAATCAGGGAATTAAATTTGAAGATAGGGGCTAGATTTTTTAAAAAAACCCCTTCATTAAACGTGATAAAAAGGTCTTTCCCTGAGAAGGTCTATCTTGATGCTGAAAAGATAAAGTTACCCATTTACTTAAGGGCAAGGAAACCAGGTGATTCCTTTAGGCCTTTAGGTATGAATGGGAGCATAAAGGTCAAAAAATATTTTATCAATGTCAGGATACCACAGGAAGAGCGCCAGGATATACCCCTTGCAGTAATGGGGGGAGAGATAATCTGGGTGGTTGGGCATGCTATTAGTGAAAAAGTAAAGGTCACCCATTCTACAAAAAATGTTTTAGCATTCGTCAAATTTCGAAGGCCAATTTGCTTGACATATAGGAATTATTAATATAATATAAAAATATGAAGAAAGACGATAAAAAGCCTGTAAAACCAGGACCTAAGAAACCTTCCGCTAAAAAAATTCTCCCTAAAAAGGCTATGCCCATGGGGAAGAATATTGCCTTCTGGTTGTTCCTGCTCATTCTCATAATGGCTTTTTATAATCTATTTTCCAGTGCCGAGCGAAAAGAGGTTGAGAAGATTAATTACAGTCAGTTCTATGCGGCATTGGAGAGCGGTGAAGTAACGAGCGTAGTAATTATGGAGAACGACATAAGCGGCGAGTATCGGGACGGAAAAAAATTCCGCACATATATCTCAGGTGATCCGGATCTGTTTCGCTCACTACGGAAATATAAAATCATTATCGAAGAAAAGCCAAGCACTCAGAGGTCTATGTGGGCAAATTTACTTATCTCAACTCTTCCGTTTGTTTTGTTCATTCTTTTTTTATGGTTTGTTTTTTACCGGCAGATGCAGATGGGCGGGAATCGTGCATTCTCTTTTGGAAAGAGTAAGGCAAAACTTGTATCCGAAGACAGACCACGTACCACCTTTAAAGAAGTTGCCGGTATCGATGAGGCCAAGGAAGAGCTTCAGGAGATAATTTCATTTTTAAAGGACCCAAAGAAGTTTCAGAAGTTAGGCGCGAAGATTCCAAAAGGTGTATTGCTATACGGGCCTCCGGGTTGCGGAAAGACACTTATTGCCAGGGCAGTTGCCGGTGAGGCAGGGGTGGCATTCTTCAGTATCAGCGGTTCGGATTTTGTAGAGATGTTTGTAGGGGTTGGTGCTTCTCGTGTTAGAGACCTGTTTGAGCAGAGCCAGCGCCATGCCCCGGCTATTATTTTTATCGATGAAATAGACGCTGTTGGCCGGCAGAGGTTTGCCGGTATTGGCGGGGGACATGATGAACGTGAACAGACATTAAATCAACTCCTGGCTGAGATGGATGGGTTTGATACAAAAGAGGGGGTAATCCTTATAGCAGCTACGAACCGGCCGGATGTCCTTGATGCCGCGCTCTTAAGGCCGGGTAGATTTGACCGCCAGATTGAGGTCTATCCACCGGACCTTAAAGGCCGGGAAGAGATTATAAGTGTCCATACTAAAAGTGTAGTGCTGGCCAAGGAGGTGGATATAAAGACCATTGCCAGGCGCACACCTGGTTTTTCAGGAGCTGATTTAGCGAACCTTGTAAATGAAGCGGCCCTGCTTGCGGCCAGGTACAATAAATCTTCAATAGGGGTAGAGGAATTTGAGGCGGCGTCAGAGAGGGTGATTGCAGGACCCGAGAGAAAGAGCAGGGTGATAAGTGAATATGAGAAACGTATTGTGTCATATCATGAGTCAGGTCACGCTCTCTTGGCATTGCTTATTCCGGAGACAGATCCGCTCCATAAAGTCTCGATTATCCCGCGGGGCGGAATGGCCCTGGGATATACCCTGCAGCTTCCTATAGAGGACCGGTACCTTGTCACAAAGAAAGAACTTTTAGGCAGAATAAGTGTATTGCTGGGAGGCCGTATTGCTGAAGAACTTATTTTTGATGAGACTACTACCGGCGCGCAGAATGATCTGGAGATGGTCTCGCAAGTTGCCCGGCGTATGGTATGTGAATTGGGGATGAGTGAGAAGGTGGGGCCGATTACCTTTCATGAAAGACCGAATAAGGTTTTCCTAGGCAGGGATATTGTAAAAGAAAAGGCGTATAGTGAAAAGATTGCAATAGATATTGACAATGAGATCAGAGGCATTGTCGATGGGTGCTATAAGCGGGGGAAAGAACTTTTAGAGCAAAACCGTGAAAAATTAGATCTCCTGGCTGATAAACTCAGAGAAAAAGAGATAATGGACGGAGTAGAGGCCCAGGAGATAGTTGGTATCCCTAAAGACACCAATCACCGTCACGTTAAATCTAATGAAAAATAATTTTTCTTTCTCAAAGCTCGCTGCG
>JADHWT010000049.1 GCA_016783345.1 Candidatus Omnitrophota bacterium
AGGGTAGATGCGATGCCTGTTTTAAAGATTGAGGAGCATGGCGGGGAGCGAGAGGTAAAGGTTATGGGAGAGCGGGTGACTATCGGCAGGATCCCCGAGAGTGATGTAGTCTTGACGGATGAGACTGTCTCCAGGCAGCATGCGGAAATAGTTTTAAGACCCGAAGGGTATGCGGTGAAAGACCTTGGCACCAGAAATGGGACATGGGTAAATGGGAAAATGATAAAAGAGATAATACTTCAAGATAAAGATCTGATCAGAGTCGGGACAATTACCTTGAGGTTTTTATCCGGAGAACCGCCTGTCTCTTATGAGGACAGCGAGGAATGGTTAAATAATCCTGCTACTATGATCAGACCGCCGCAAGGCCCTTCTATAATCCCCGACGAACATAAGAAGTTAGATGTCCTCTATAATATCAGTCAGGCGACGAGCTCTATCTTTGATGTGAGAGAGCTTACGGAGAAGGTTGCCGAAGAGCTCCTGAAGGTAGTTAACGCTGATAGATTTTTACTGATGCTTAAAGATGAAAAGGGCAGTGAGATAGTCCCTCAGATGGCAATAGGGAGAGATAAGCGAGAGGTGGAACTCAGTATAAGCCGGACCATGGTCCAGCACGTTACAACCAAAGGTGTATCTATACTTGTGCGTAACGCCCTTGATGATAGCCGGTTTCAGAAGGCCCAGAGCCTCATCTCAAAAAATATCCGTTCTATCCTCTGCGCTCCGCTGTGGAGCAAAGAAGGGATTATAGGTCTTATCTACGTGGATAGCAAAAAAGGCGGCAGGGCTTTTTCAGAGGATGAATTAGAGTTATTTACAGCGATAGGTAATCAGGTAGCAGTGGCATTTCAGAATATAAGGACGCAGGAGAAACTCTGGCAAAAAAAGAGAGTGGAGAGAGAATTGGAGATAGCGGCCAGCATACAACAGAGCTTTTTCCCGTCCACATTTCCTTCCTGCCCTAACTATAATTTTGGAGTCAGGACTATGTCGGCCCATAATGTCGGCGGCGATTTCTATGATTGTTTTAATCTTTCTCAAAAGAGAATAGGAGTTGTAATCGGCGATGTCTCCGGCAAAGGGATACCCGCGGCCTTATATATGGCAAGATTCATAAGTGAATTTAAGGTGGCGTCAGTGAATTTTCCTAAACCTGCCGTTCTCCTGACTGAGATAAATAAAAAATTTAAAGGGATAGTAAAGGGAGGTAATTTTGTCAGCGCAAGTTATCTCGTCCTGGAGCTGGATACCGGGAGTGTGACCTATGCCCTGGCAGGAGCCCATCCGATATTGCTTTACAGGAAAAAGGAAAAGGATATCAAGGAGCTTAGCACCGGATTCGGGCAGATCCTGGGTGTTGGAGAAGGTGTTTTTGGGGATGAAAGTATCGGGCTGGAGTGCGGAGATATGGCCATAGTATATACTGACGGTGTGATTGAGGCTAAGGATAGAGACAGAAATGAGTTCGGATTGGAGAGATTAAAAGAAGCGATTATTCGATTTAATGGGATGCCGGCTGATGAGATTGTAGAGCAGACACTGGATAGTATTGTTAAGTTCAGTCAGGGAGAGGAACTCTCAGATGATCTTACACTTTTAGTTTTGAAGAAAGGAATTTGACGTGTATATAATATTATGATATAGTAAAATGATTTCACGGGTTACAAAAAACAATTAAATAAACGGAGAAAAAGTATAATGAGTATTTCGTCAGATAAAATCAGGAACTCAGCGATTATCGGTCATAGCGGTTGTGGAAAGACTTCAATAGACGAGGCCCTGCTTTACAATATGGGTGTTACTACACGGCTCGGCGAGGTAGATAATGGGAACACTATCTCTGACTACATGCCCATGGAAGTAGAGAGAAAGATTTCAATCAATGCTACCATTACCTACGGGGACTGGAAGGAACACCGTTTAAATATCATTGATACCCCCGGGTACGATGATTTTCAGGCTCGGATCTTAACCTCCTTAAGCGCGGTTGACAGCGCTATACTCGTTTTAAATGCAGTAAGCGGCGTAGAAGTGGGGACGCTGAAGGTTTGGAAGTTTGCCGATACTTTCAAACTCCCGCTTGCAATTCTGGTAAACCGCCTTGATAAAGACAATGCCGACTTTGAAAATAGTGTTGCGGGAATTTCTGAAAAGTTTTCTATAAAGGCTATCCCTGTTAGCATACCAATCGGAAGCAGTCAAAATTTTGAAGGTGTAATAGACCTTATTGCAATGAAGGCCCTCTTTTATCAAAAGGACGGCAAAGGAAAGTTTGAGATTAAAGATATCCCGGATACTTTACAAGACGCGGCATCAAAGGCAAGAGAAAAATTGGTTGAGGCCGTAGCCGAATCAAGCGATGAACTTATTGAAAAGTATCTTAACGACGGACAACTTTCGGAAAAAGAGATTCAGGACGGATTAAAGATTTCTTTTAGAGAAAGAAAAATTTTCCCGGTGGTTGCCTGTTCAGCCGCATTAAACATAGGTCTGCACACACTTTTAGATTTGATAGTTAATTCTTTCCCTTCACCTCTGGAAAGGGGAAGTGTGCTCGCTCAGGGTGCCGACAATAAGGATGTGGAAATAAAGGTATCTCAGGACGATCCGTTTTGCGCATATGTCTTTAAGTTAATGAGCGAATCGCACGTAGGTGACCTTACATTCTTCCGCATTTTTTCCGGAAAGCTGGATGCCGGGTCTCCGGCCTATAACAGCACCCGTCGGCAGGACGAAAGATTGGGACAACTCATCCTTATGCAGGGAAAGAACAGGCAAGAGATAACCAGCGCATCCTGTGGTGAGATAGTGGCAGTGGCGAAACTTAAGGCTACCGTCATAGGTGATACCCTTACGGACCGCAAAAACCCTGTTATCCTTAAAGGTGTTGTCTTCCCGCAACCGGTTGTCACTCAGGCCCTTATACCGAAGACAAAAAAAGATCAGGAAAAATTGAGTAGCGTCTTGAATCGTTTAAGAGATGAGGACCCCACAATTAAAATAAGGGTTGATCCTGAATTTAACCAGACGCTTGTCTCAGGTATGGGGGAGATGCATTTAGAGATACTTCAGAGAGGTCTCAAGGATAAATACGGGGTTGAGGTGACCCTCTCCAGACCCGAGGTGGCATATCGAGAGACAGTGCGCGGAAAGGCAGAGGTCCAGGGGAAATATAAGCGTCAATCAGGCGGCCGGGGTCAATATGGTGACGTCTGGATAACGGTGGAGCCTCTCCCGAAGGGAGAAGGATTTAAATTTGAAAATAAGATTAAAGGTGGAGCGATACCATCTCGTTTCATCCCATCAGTTGAGAAGGGGCTCAAGGAGGCGTTAAAAAAAGGTGTTCTGGCATCTTACCCTGTGACTGATATCAAGATCACCTTATATGACGGGACGTTCCATGACGTGGATTCTTCAGATATGGCTTTTCAGATTGCGGCCTCTATGGCCTTCAAGAAGGGAGTGACTGAAGCTAAACCTGTGCTCCTTGAACCAATTATGAATTTAGAGGTCTATATCCCTGAAAAGTATATGGGAGATATTACAGGAGATTTAAATAGCAGGCGCGGCCGTATTATGGGGATAGATTCAGAAGGCGGATTACAGATAGTCAAGGCCTCTCTGCCCCTTGCAGAGGTATATCGTTATTCAACTGACCTTCGCTCTATGACCCAGGGACAGGGGACATTTACTATGGCATTTTCACATTATGAAGAAATGCAGGAGAAGATAGCTGGCACGATTATCAGTCAAAGAAAACCTAAAGAATAAACATAATGTCCGGTCATTCCAAGTGGGCGAGTATTAAACACCGCAAGGCCAAGGTTGATGCGCAGAGGGGGAAACTCTTCAGCCGTTTAAACCGTGAGGTTATGGTCGCGGCCAAGACCGGTGGAGGCAATCCAGATGCAAACCCCCGGCTCAGGCAGGCAATTCAAACTGCCAGAGAGGCCAGTATGCCTTCTGCTAATATAGAGCGGGCTATCAAGAAGGGCACGGGTGAGCTTCCAGGTATAACGTATGAAGAATGCGTGTATGAAGGTTATGGGCCTGGGGGGGTAGCGATACTCGTAGAGGTAATGACTGATAACAAGAACCGTTCCACATCGGAACTCAGAAAAGTATTTTCTAAATACGGCGGGAATATGGGGCAGACAGGCTGCGTGGCCTGGATTTTTGAAAAAAAAGGGTTAATCCTGGTTGAAAAAGAAAAAATGCCTGAAGATAAACTTATGGATATAGTCATAGAAAGCGGCGGCGAAGATCTTAAATCAGAAGGAGATACCCATGAGGTTACTACTTCAGTTGGAAATTTTTCTAAAGTAAAAGATGCCCTCTCATCTCAGGGGATTCCTATAACACTTGCAAAGATTACCATGCTTCCAAAAAATAATGTCCAAATCGAAGGTCCTGGTGCAGAATCCCTTCTTAAACTCATGGATGAACTGGAAGGGTATGATGATGTCCAGAACACCTATTCCAATTTTGATATGCCCGAGGAGATAATCAACAGTGCCGAAAAATAGTGACAGACACCATTTTCCTTGTCGCATCATCGGCATAGACCCGGGGACAAGGGTAACAGGATACGGGGTAGTAGAAAAAAATGGCCAATCTTTTAAACTTGTCACCTACGGAGTTGCTAAAGCTAAAGCAACCATTCCCTTAGAAGAGCGGATATATCTTATCTACCAGAAGATTTCTTCCATTATTAAAAAGACCAAACCTCAGGCTATGTCTTTAGAAGATGTTTTTTATCATCGCTATCCCAGGGTAGCAGTTAGTCTTGGCATGGCCAAAGGTGTGGCGATAATTTCTGCGCGGGAAGCAGGTCTCAAGGTATATCAATTCAAACCCAATGAGGTTAAATCCGCCATTACCGGTTACGGACTGGCTAAAAAATATCAGGTCCAGAAGATGGTCACCCGCCTCCTTAATTTAAAAGAGGACCCCGAGCCGGAAGATGCCTCTGATGCCCTGGCCCTGGCAATATGCTGCCTATCACGAAAGATTTGATAAATTATCAAAATGTAAAATTTGTTTAGAATTTGCTTAAAAAGTGTTATAATATCTATATGGCGGCATATAAATTTACACAATATTTTGAGAAAGAGATATTTAAAAAACGTCCTTATTTGACGAAAGAATTATGTATTGAAACTATTGAGAATCCTTTGAAAATTGAACGGCAAGAAAATAATCGATTTCGTTTTTGGGGCAAGTGTGATAAGTTGGGAGGTAAAATACTACGTGTTGTAACGCTTGAAGATAAAGTTACTATTCACAACGCATTTTTAGATAGGAGGTTTAAATTATGAGACTAAACTATTATGAAGAAACTGATTCTTTATATATTGATCTTTCCTCAAAGACAAGTATAGAAACACGGGAAATATCACCTGGAGTCAATCTAGATTATGATAAACAGGGTGAGGTGATAGGCATTGACATTGATAATGCCAGTAAAAAGCTTGATTTGAAGGATTTAACTCTAAACCATATCCCTGCCAAAGTTCATATCCTTGCATAACAAATTGATCGAGCGAATGCGGCTCTGCCGCATCGCTCATCAAATAGAAAAGATATGGATTGCGGAATCAGAAGCAAGATACAAAGCTTATAAACAAGGGAAAATAAAAGCTATAAATTATGATACAGTGAAGAAAAAATTTACGGAATGAATTTTTTGAAATTTTAACAATGTTTGATTATCTTGAAGGCAGGCTGGCAACAAAGGCGCCTACTCACATTGTCCTCGACGTTAATGGAGTAGGGTATGAGGTCCATATACCCCTCTCAAGTTACGATCGTTTAGGCAAGGTGAATGACAGCGTCCGCATACTTACCTATCTTCATGTGCGTGAAAACCTCCAGCAGCTCTATGGATTTATGACCGAGAAGGAGAGGGGTTTTTTCCGTCTTCTTTTAACAGTCTCCGGGGTAGGCACGAGAATGGCGCTTGCAATACTCTCCGGTTCTTCACATAGCGAAATTAAGCGGGCTATCCGTAAAGGAGATGCAGGATTTTTAAAGACCATTCCCGGGATAGGCAAGAAACTTGCTGCGAGGATAGTTGTGGAACTAAAAGAGAAAGTCGGCGATGAAGAGGAATGGTTATCAAAATCCGGCAGGCATCATAAAAAAGAAGAACTCCTCTGGCACGACTGCATCCAGGCCCTTATCTCGCTGGGTTACAGGCAGTCTGTTGCAAGGGGCGCCTTACACAAGGCCTTGAGCCAAAATTCCGCCTCGCTCACTGTCGAAGAGTTGATTAAAGAATCCCTGAAGTATGTCTCCCAAAAATAAAGAACGTACCGGTTCCCTCCTTAAACGGGAAGCAGACGCGCAATACGATATCAGTCTGCGCCCGCAGAGGTTTGAAGATTTTGTGGGCCAGGATAAAATGAAAGGAAATCTCAAGGTCTTTATCAAGGCGGCTATGGATAGAAAAGAGCCCCTGGACCATGTGCTTTTCTTCGGCCCGCCCGGGCTTGGGAAGACAACACTCGCCCATATCATGGCACGTGAGATGAATGTCAATATTATAGCAACCTCCGGCCCTGTTTTAGATAGACCAGGGGACCTTGCAGGGGTTTTGACTAATTTAGAGCGTGGCGATATTATATTTATTGACGAGATCCATCGTCTAAACCATGTTGTAGAGGAATATCTCTATCCTGCGATGGAGGACTATTCTCTGGACATTGTGATTGACAAGGGGCCTAATGCCCGTTCCATCAAATTAAATCTCCCGCATTTTACACTTATCGGGGCAACTACCAGGAGCGGTCTTATCACTTCGCCTCTTCGCTCGCGTTTTGGCGTGACCAATCGAATTGGGTACTATAACACTGAGCAGCTTAAACAAATAGTCCTCCGTTCAGCCAGGATCCTCGACATTGAGGTGAGTGATGACGGCGCAGAGGAGATAGCATGCCGTTCCAGGGGGACACCGCGTATTGCTAACCGCCTTCTAAAGCGTATCAGGGATTTTGCCCAGGTCGAGAAGAATAAAATTATTGACCGCAATGTGGCTGATAAGGCATTAAAGCGTTTAGAGATAGATAAGAAAGGTCTTGATGAGATGGATAAGAAGATATTGCTTACTATTATAGAAAAATTTAAAGGAGGTCCGGTAGGCCTGAGCAGTCTGGCAGTGGCGGTGGGAGAAGAAGCCGATACAATCGAAGAGGTCTATGAACCGTATCTTATTCAGGAGGGATATATGAAAAGAACTACTTCCGGCCGCACTGTAACTTCCCATGCCTATACCCATTTTAATCTCCCCATAGCATCTTCACAAAAAGAATTATTTTGAGTCTATCGTATACATTACCGCGGGAGCTTATTGCTCAGACCCCGAAAGAAAAGAGAGAGGAGGCAAGGCTTCTTGTCCTGTCTCGCTCCACCGGCAGGATACGCGATAGCATTTTTAAAGAGATAGTTAATCTCCTTGGTGACCGGCATCTCATTGTTTTAAATAACACAAAGGTCTTTCCGGCGAGACTCATCGCCAGCAGTGACAGCGGAGGGAAGGTAGAGGTCTTACTTGTCAGAGAGCGGGCC
>JADHWT010000050.1 GCA_016783345.1 Candidatus Omnitrophota bacterium
GCCTTAAAAGAATGCGCGGTAGATATTGCGATATCAGCAAGCTGGGTCGCATCAGTGTCCGGCACAACCCCGACATCTGCATAAAGCAAAATACCATCATAACCGAATTCTCTATCCGGTAATGAGATTATCATAAAGCTGGAGCAGACCGATATATTTGGTTTAAGACCAATAACCCTGATAGATGCCCTCAGCACTTCAGCAGTAGTATGAGTGGTCCCTGCAACCATTCCATGGGCTAATCCTTTACGCACCATCATAGCTCCGAAATAAAGCGGGGTGCGCATGGCCTTCCCTGCCTCTTCTTTGCTTAAGCCCTTTTTCTTGCGCAGTTCATAATAGGATTCAGCAAACTCTTTAACCTTTCCCGAATTTTCCGGTTCAATAATGTCTTCTTCATGGATCAGGATGTGCAGTTCTTTAGATTTTTTCAAAATTTTCTCTTTATCCCCTATGAGAATAATCCTGGCTATATCCTCTTTGTTAATAAGACCATATACCTCCATGATGCGGTTATCTACGTCTGCCTCGGGAAGAAGGATTGTCTTCTTTAGCTTTTTTGCCTTTTCCTTAATGTCTTTTAAAAATTCCACTTATTCTCCCATAGACGAAATAATCTTATTTATATCAATATGCTCTTCAACCAACTTCTCTACTATCTCAATCTTTTTCATATCTCCGGGCTGAAGTTTTATAATCAGGTCATGGATCTTGGAGGCACAATTATAGGAGTCTTGTTTAACTAAAACTACCGGAATTTTTGTCTTTTTAATTATGTTCATTATATTGGGGTGCGGCCTTATCGCCCCTGTCAGAACTATACCTGCCAGGGCCTCAGATGCATCGCCACTGGTCATTGACATGCTAAGGCATGCCAAAATTATATCCTCCCTGTCGCCGGGAGTGATGACCAATGCCTTTGGTGAAAAATAATTTAACGCCATATGAGGTGTCATAGCTCCGATAACAATCTTCTCGCAGGCATTCTTTAAAAATTCATCACCATGCAGGACCTCAGCCTTACAGTCATCTACAATCTGCGCCATTGTAGGACTTGACAGATATTTCTGCAGAGGAATAGCGCCCAGGAAATTTAGGTCGAGTCTGGCAAGAGCCATTGCTACAAATTCTCGGACCATATCTAATTTTTCGGGAATAACTTTATTTATAATAGCCCCTATAACAGAAACACCTTTCTCCTTGAAAAGGCTTTGATTTAAGGCAATCTCATCTACCGGCCGCCCAATCCCGCCGCTGGAGACGATAACAACCGGCGTCTGAAGGAGCTGCGCTACCCTGGCATTAGAGAAATCAAATACAGAACCCACTCCTGCATGACCTGTCCCCTCGATAATAACCAGGTCTTTCCCTTCAGCTACTTTTGCAAAGGAGCTCTCAATCTCGTTAACCAATGCATCAGGATCCGGATGGCGCAGATACTCACGGGTAAAATTTCTTTCTATAGCAATCGGGCTCATGTCCTTGAGAGAACAATCCATACCGCATACCTTTTCAATAAGGACAGAGTCCTCATCCACCTTTAGTGACCCTTTCATGACATACCTCTGGCCGATGGGTTTTATGAAACCGATATTTTTGTAGCGCTTTTTTAAAGCTAATATCAGGCCGAGGGAAAGAGTGGTCTTGCCTTCATTCTGGCGGGTAGCTGCGATGAAAAGTCGTTTAGCCACAGATTAACGTTGACCCGCATTAACAACATGGTTTAGAAGCATGGCTGTTGTCATAGGGCCAACCCCTCCGGGGACAGGGGTTATAAAACTCGCCTTCTCTTTTACCTTATCAAAATCAACATCCCCTACTATCTTCTTCCTGGGTTTTCCTTTATCATTCAAGATGGGATTGCCCTTTTCATCCTTTAAGGGGATCCTATTTATTCCCACATCAAAAACCATCACTCCATCCTTGACCATGTCCGCAGTGATGAGATTTGGTTTTCCAACAGCAACAATAATTATATCAGCATTCCTGGTGTGGCTGGCAAGGTCTCGCGTCCCGATATGGCAGACCGTTACAGTCGCTAAATCATTTAATAAAAGAAGGGCAATGGGTTTACCCACAATATCACTATGCCCCACCATTACAACCTCTTTGCCTTTAAGTTCTACATTCGTAGATTTTATGAGTTGATATACCCCCTGGGCAGTGCACGGACAGAGCTCTATCTCGCCGAAGACAACCTTTCCAAGATTGGCAGGATTTACCCCTTCAACGTCCTTTGCCGGAAGTATCTCTGACTGGATACTCGTGGCATCGATACCCGGAGGTAAAGGCATTTGCAGAATTATGCCGGTAGTTTTATTGTCATTATTGAGTTTTCCTATAAATTGCCTGAGTTGATCTTTAGAGGTATCTGCCGGCAGGTTATGCAGTTTATATTCAATACCTGCTGCCTCGCAACTCTTTGCCTGGTTTGCAGTATAGACCTTTGATGCAGGATTCTCTCCCACCTGCACAGCCGCAAGTAATAAAGTGCGGCCTTTTTCTTTTAACTTGCCTGCTGCATCTTTTACTTCTGCAATTATTTTAGAAGCAACTGCATTTCCATCAATAATCTGTGCGCTCATAATTTTTCCTCCTCAATGACGACACAAGTTATGTGACATAACTTGTATGTCGGAATTGATCCCGAAGTCGCGTTGAGGGAAATATCTTCGATATTTTCATCAACATCTTCTGCGACAAGGGATATATGTTAAAACAACCCTACCGTATTTCCGTTTTTATCAATATCTATCTTTGTCCCGGCCGGGACCTTAGGAAGCCCGGGCATGGTCTTCATCGCACCGCAGAGTGGATATAAGAAACCCGCGCCTACAGAGGCCCGGATATCCCTTATTGGCAGAGTAAAACCGGAAGGTCTGCCTTTTAATTTAGGATCGTGCGAGAGTGAGAGATGTGTCTTAGCCATACAGATTGGTAAGTGATCATATCCCTTTTCTGTAAACAATTTAATCTTGGCTTCTGCTTCAGGACTATATTCCACCTTCCCTGCGCCGTATATCTCTATTGCAATCCGTTCAATCTTTTCTTTAATAGATAATTCAGGTGGATACAAAAATTTAAAATTGGAGGGCTTGTCTGCTGCGCGCACAACTGCCTGCGCTAATGCCTTCCCTCCAATGCCGCCCTTTGCCCACACATCGCTCAATACTGCATCTTCTGCTCCGGCACCCTTTGCCCTTTCTCTAAGCAATGCTATCTCTTTTTTTGTGTCCGTAGTAAATTTATTTATTGCCACAACTACCGGCACTCCAAACAGCCTCATATTTTCTATATGTTTTTCTAAATTGCAGCAGCCCTTTGTTAACGCATCTAAGTTTTCGCGGGTCAAACCCGGATCCAGTGGTTTACCTGCTACAACCTTGAACTGTCCGCTGTGCATCTTGAGCGCCCTGATAGTAGCGACAACAACTACACAATCCGGTTTGAGACCGCTTATCCGGCACTTGATATTGAAAAACTTTTCTGCGCCGCAATCTGCGCCGAAGCCGCTCTCAGTCACGACATAGTCAGCTAATTTCAGAGCAATCTTGTCAGCCAGTATAGAATTATTTCCATGGGCGATATTGGCAAAAGGACCGGCATGAACAAAACAAGGACTATTCTCGGTTGTCTGCATCAGGGTAGGTTTTATGGCATCCTTCAAAAGCACTGTCATTGCCCCTGCGCATTTGAGGTCCTCCGCAGTAACAGGATTTCCTTTTCTATTCATAGCCACCACAATACGTCCCAATCTCTTTCGCAAATCAAATATATCACTGGTTAGAGCTAATATCGCCATGACCTCGCTCGCCACAGTAATGTCATAGCCAGTCTCCCTGGGCGACAGTCCTTTTCGGCCGCTTAACCCGATTATAATACTACGCAATGCCTCATCACTGACATCCACAACCCTTCTCCATGCAATAGTATTCGGGTCTATATCTAATTCATTACCGTGGAGAATATGCGAGTCTAAAAAAGCAGATAAAAGATTATGGGCCAGGCCAACAGCATGGACATCCCCTGTAAGGTGAAGATTAAAATCCTCCATAGGAACAACCTGTGAATATCCTCCGCCTGCCGCGCCCCCCTTAATCCCGAAGACAGGGCCAAGTGAAGGCTGACGAATACAGGTGCATACCTTTTTCCCGATTTTATTGAGTCCTAAGGACAGACCTATAGTAGTTACTGTCTTTCCTTCCCCAAGGGGCGTGGGAGTAATGGCAGTAACATCTATATACTTGCCGTTCTTCTTATTTTTCAACCTCTTTAAAATTTTTAACGAGACCTTGGCTTTATATTTTCCATAAAGCTCAAGTTCGTCAGCTTTTACACCTATCTTCTTAGCGATCTCCGTAATAGGCTTCATCTTAGCGCTCTGCGCAATTTCTAAATCAGACAACATCTTCTTTTTAGCCATCTCTTTCTCCTTTCAATGACGACACAAGTTATGCGACATAACTTGTATGTCGGAATTGATCCCAAAGTCGCGACATCTTCTGCGACAAGGGATATACACCATTTATAACTTATAGCTACTAAAAAATCTGGAGCGGGCGACGAGAATCGAACTCGTGTTTCCACGTTGGCAACGTGGTGCTCTACCACTGAGCAACACCCGCACAAAAAATTAGTACTGGTGCGAGAGGTGGGACTTGAACCCACAAGCCAAAAGGCCGGCGGTCCTAAGCCGCCGGTGTATGCCAATTCCACCACTCTCGCTTACACATTTTTTATTTCTGGTACCCCCTGAAGGGCTTGAACCTTCGACAAACTGATTAAGAGTCAGTTGCTCTACCAGCTGAGCTAAGGGGGCACATATTTTTTTCAAATTATTTTCTATTATAATATTATACTTCAGCTGCGTCAAGCAAAATTTGGCGGGTATTGGGGGGAGGTATGCGGGGTTATTGGAAAATATTTCAAATTTTAGCGGATTTTAGTTTTGGGAATCCTTTCTTTTTATAAATCATTGTCCTTAACGCGCCCTTAATAAAACCGGCTATTTTATACCGGTCAGGCCTTTTAATGTCAATAAATTCGACACCGCTATGATGGCCTTTAAATTCTGCGGTCCACTTAACCTTGGCCTGGCAGATTATAGGACTCTTAGAGGCCCTGGGCAGCTGAAAAGACAATTCTATTTGTTTCCCTGCCTTTAATGGTTCTTTTAGCCTGAGGTATACGCCTATTAGACTGATATTGACAATCTTGGCAGGGGTAAAATCAGTATCTCCCTCTTTTTTAATCTTAGCTGTAATATCAGTCTCAAGACGATAATATTGGCGCTGTTCTTTCATTATTATAACCTACTTAAATAATACCACACTATAGGGGTGAGTGCAAGCTACATAAAAAGCATTTTATTAAACATAGATAATTTTTCTATCCCCTTTACTTCATAAGGTTGAAGAGGGATTTCAATTATTTTGAAATTACTGAATACATTATATATTTTTTTAATGTAGTGCTGTTCTTCATTTCTTCTATCTTTAGCGAAATCGGATTCTTCAGACGAAGGGAAAATATTATTAATAATAATATGATTTAAAGGAATTCCATAGCCCGTAAAATTTTTAACTAACCTTTCTGTCTCAGAAATTGCTAATGAAGTAGGAATTGTCACAACAACAAATTCTGTTCTCTTATTATCCGTCAAGAGTTTTTTCAATTTTTCATTAGTTTTTTCCATTATTGAAATAAAGTTGTCTGTTTTACTGACATATTTTCCGCCAGAAAATCTTTTTGCCATATATCTTTCTTCTGCTCCTAACCTGTGCGCAAATTGTATCCATTTTTTAAGTAGATCCGGCATTGATATTAATCGAAGAGTATGACCCGTAGGAGCAGTGTCTATAACATATCTTTCATACTCTTCCTTTTCCATAAGGTCCATCATTACTTTCAAGCTTATAATCTCATCAGCTCCAGGGATAGGAAGGGAAAAAGCTTCTTCTATAACATCCTCACCCATGTACTTTATTCCTGAAGCCGTTTCAAAAATACCACGAATTTCAACCCTGTATTTCTCCTTAAATTCCTGCATTGCCTTTTCTGCATTAATTTCTATAGCGTATAAGTTCTCAACTTCACCTACTTCCATTATTTTATCACCAATTTTTGGGGATAAGCAGTCTGATAAAGAATGGGCAGGGTCTGTGGAAAAGATTGAAGTTTTTTTACCTGAATTAGCAAAAAAAATAGATGCAGCTGATGCGCAGGTTGTTTTTCCAACACCACCTTTACCGCAAAATAAAATTAATTTTTTATCTATAAGATCGTTCAGGGACATCGTACGTCTATCCTGAGCTTAGCCAGTATCTCCTCTCTTACGAATGGAGATTCTATTAAAATTTAATACTTGACCGCTATTATCCATATGTACCTCATATGCCCCCAGCAGATCCATTCCATCAGGAATAGACTTCTTTTCCACCATCTCCATTGTAACTAGCCATTCCGCGCCCTCTTTTGTTACCCCCATTACAGTGGATAGCTCTAATTTTGTAAGCGCTGCGAGTTCCTTTTTTGCCTGATTAACTATAAAAGATACACTACCCGATTTGCCAGCTTTTGCCTCCTCAGTATTGACTGCCATAATCGCCTCCTTTCGCTTTAACTACACCTTTCCCCCCACACTTTATACACATAAGATCAGTGCTTGATATTCTTCCTTTACCTTTACATTCAGGGCACTTTCCCGCCGGTCCCTCTACACTAACCAAACCCTTTCCATGACATACCCTGCAGACTGTGGCCTTTGTATCTGACGAACCTTTACCCCTGCAAAAAGCACACATGACTGCTGGCTCTTTAACCAAAAATTTTTTCTTTCCTCTGCATATAGGGCAGGTTGATATGCCGTCACAATCTAATCCTGTCTTCCTGCAATAGACGCATTCTATTACCAGCTGACCGTTATGACGACGTATTATTTTTTTGCCATCCACTTTTACTGTTTCATGGCCATTTAAATAATCACTCAAAGAAACTATTTTAAACTTCATCAGCAATACCTCTTTATTAAATCTTCTATGCGCCTAAATGACTTACTGGGTTTTGTCATCTTTGTAACCGGCTCATGTGTCAGCACATGAAAACATAGTTTTTTAAAAAATTCATTTCCACAGAGAGGTTTTTCTTTATTTTCCTTTAATACCTTTGCTATCTTGATACTCTCTCGTATTGTTGGCGGATGCTTGTATGTGCCTTCCCTGCGAAATGCCCTTACTATACTTACAATCTTACGGCAATCCGCTTCTGCCAGCCCGCTT
>JADHWT010000051.1 GCA_016783345.1 Candidatus Omnitrophota bacterium
AGGACGTGACATTCCCGGTCAGGGTTATGAAGGCCCTGGGAGCAGAAGTGCTTATTGTCTCAAATGCAGCCGGGGGTATGAATCCGGAGTTCCGGGCCGGCGATATTGTCCTTATCTCTGACCATATTAATCTCATGGGTGATAACCCCTTAATCGGCCCAAATGATGATGACCTTGGCCCGCGTTTTCCGGATATGTCAGAACCGTATTCCAGGCGTTTAATAAAAGTGGTTCAAGAGATTGCCCTTAAGCAAAAAATTAAGATTAAAAAAGGCGTATATGTTGGGGTTTCCGGGCCCAATCTTGAGACGGCAGCTGAATACCGGTTTTTAAAAACAATAGGGGCTGATATGGTTGGTATGTCTACAGTGCCTGAGGTTATTGTAGCAGTCCATGCCGGTATGGAGGTCTGCGGGATTTCGTGCATCACTGATGAATGTAACCCTGATGCATTAAAAGCAGCTAATATAAATGAGATTATCAAGATTGCATCTAAGGCTGAGCCTGTAATAACACAGTTAATTAAAGGGTTGATTAGTAAAATTTAAAATGCAAAATTATAAAGATACCCTGAATCTTCCAAAAACTCCTTTTTCCATGAAAGCAGATCTGGCTAAAAAGGAACCTGAATGGATAAGGTCTTGGGAAGAAGAATCTCTCTATCAAAAGATAAGAGAAAAAAAGAAGGGGAGACCTAAATTTATTCTCCATGATGGCCCTCCTTATGCCAATGGCCATATCCACATAGGCCACGCCCTGAATAAAATCCTTAAGGATATCATCGTTAAATTTAAGACTATGCAGGGTTATGATGCGCCATACCTCCCCGGGTGGGATTGCCACGGCCTGCCTATTGAACATGAGGTGGCCAAGGAACTTGAGAAAAAGGGCCAGAGTCCTCATAAGATGGAGAAGATGGAACTGAGGCAGAGATGCCGCATGTATGCAGATAGATTTATTAAGATTCAGCGGGATGAATTTGAGAGATTGGGTGTGCTTGGAGAATGGGAGAGACCTTACCTCACCATGGATTTTGAATATGAATATACAATACTCAAGTGTTTTTCTGCCCTTGTAGACAAAGGGCTTGTATCGAGGAGACTTAAGCCCATCCACTGGTGTATTTCCTGCTGCACAGCCCTTGCTGAGGCAGAGGTAGAATATGAAGAAAAGAAGAGCCCTTCAATCTGGGTGAAATTTTATCTGGGGGATGAGGCAGGCCGAAGGTGGCCAATCCTCAAAAATAAAAAAAGTTCTATTCTCATCTGGACGACTACGCCCTGGACCATTCCGGCTAATGAGGCCGTAGCAGTCCATCCTTCTTATAAATATGCAGCTATAGAGATTGAGGGAGAGATAATAATCCTTTTGAAAGATAGGCTGGAGATAATATCTCAAGATTATAACATCGTTGGAGAGACTCTCGGTAGCAATTTAGAAGGCATTACCTATCACCATCCTATTAGAAAAAAAGATTGTCCTTTAATCCTTGCAGAACATGTGGAGACAGACCAGGGCACAGGATGCGTCCACACTGCGCCCGGGCATGGTGAGGAAGATTATGAAATAGGTCTTAAGTATAATCTTCCGATATTTTCGCCTGTAGATAGAGAAGGTAAGTTCACTGAAAAGGTTTCCTTGTTTAAAGGCAGGAATGTATTTAAAGCTAATAAAGAGATTATAGCGTTTTTAAAAGAGAATGGAAATTTATTTAGAGAGAGCGGGATAACACATAGTTATCCCCATTGCTGGCGTTGCAAGAATCCGGTTATCTTTAGGGCAACAGAGCAGTGGTTTATCCCTATGGAAAAAGTGCGGGCGGAAGCGCTTAAATCTATAGATACTGTAAAATGGATTCCATCCTGGGGTAGAGATAGAATTAGTAATATGGTTAGAGAACGTCCCGATTGGTGTATCTCCCGGCAGAGGGCATGGGGGGTGCCTATACCTGTTCTCTACTGTAAGAAATGCCATAACACAATTTTAAAAAAAGAGGTTGTAGACCTCCTGGCAGAAGATGTCAGGAAAAAGGGCGTAGATATCTGGTTTAGCGCTAGTATTGATAAATTTATCCCTCGCGGATTTTTCTGCCCGGATTGCGGTTCTAAAGAATTTATCCGGGGTACGGATATACTGGATGTGTGGTTTGATTCAGGGGTGAGCCATACTGCTGTTCTTAAAAATAATTCCACGCTTTCTTATCCGGCTGACCTCTACCTTGAAGGAAGTGACCAGCACCGCGGGTGGTTTCAGAGCAGCTTACTTACCTCTGTGGGGAACGGAGGCGGCGCGCCGTATTCTCAGGTCCTGACCCATGGTTTTGTAGTTGACGGCCAGGGGAAAAAGATGTCGAAGTCTTTGGGGAATGTCATGAGCCCTATGGATATCTGGTCTAAGCACGGTGCAGATATACTGAGACTGTGGGTTGCCGGAAGTAATTATCAGGAAGATATACGTCTGTCTCAGGAGATTTTAGACAGGACTGTCGAGATGTACCGCAGGATTCGCAATACCATTAGATATATGCTTGGAAATTTATGTGACTTCTCCAATGAGAAAGACATTGTTCCTTACGAAGATATGCTTGAGATTGACCGCTGGATTTTGAGCCGTTTGGCTAAAAAAACAGAATCAATAACCCGCGCCTATGAACAATATAATTTCTACCGCGTGATACAAGAGGTACACAATTTTTGCAGTGTTGACTTAAGCTCTTTTTATTTCGATGTCTTAAAAGACAGGCTCTATACAGCCAAAGCTAAGGGCTTGCCACGCAGGTCAGCGCAGACAGCTCTAAGTGAGCTCTTCTCTGTTCTTATAAGGGTTCTGGCCCCGATCCTTGCTTTTACCTGTGAGGAGGCCTGGCAGTTAATGTCAGGGAAGACAGATAAGAGCGTGCATCTTTCAGACTGGCCTGAGATTAATAAAAGTTTTTATCAAAAGGAACTTGAAGAGAAATGGGCAAGTATCCTTAAGGCAAGAGAGAAAGCAATGAAGGCCATTGAAGAAAAGAGAGAGGCCCGCATCATCCGCAGCTCCTTAGAGGCTAAGTTAGTTTTATCTATATCTGATTCATCTCTTTTTTCTCTTCTTAAAGTATACGAGAAGGACCTTGCCTCATTTTTTATTGTTTCGGAAGTGCAACTGGAGGCTGGGAAAAATTGTGTTTCGGTTATGAAGGCAGAGGGTGGGAAATGTCAGAGGTGCTGGAACTATAGCGCTTCTGTTGGGGCATCTAATATCCATCAGTTTCTCTGCCATCGATGTGTCAATGTATTAAATGGAGGATAAAAAAATGAAGAAACCAATGCGTGAAAAATTTAAGAAGCTTTTACTTAAAGAGAGGGAAAAATTGAAAGGGGATATAAACCACTTAGACTTTAAGACCCGGAAAGATAGCGCCGGAGACTTGTCCAGCCACACTTTTCACATGGCTGATTTAGGGACAGATGCTTTTGATAAAGACATGAACCTGGATCTTCACGGGGCAGAACAGGAGATAATGAGGCAGGTCGATGATGCCCTTGTAAAGGTAAAGGACGGGACATACGGCAAGTGCGAAGTTTGTCAGAAGGAGATCGGCATTAAAAGACTTAATGTTATTCCCTATGCGCAGTCCTGTCTGAAATGTCAGAAAAAAATGGAAGCAGAAAAGAAGTTATAGGGAATGTCCTTTATTTTCATTGTCAGCATTTTAGTCCTTATCCTGGATCAGGCAACAAAATTCTGGATCAGGACTACATTTTATCCAGGGTCATCCCACCCTGTTTTCCCGGGGATATTTCATTTAAGCTTTGTCACAAACACAGGCTCTGCCTTCGGGCTTTTTCCCGGCGGAGGGCCGATTTTTGTTTTTTTTTCCATTCTTGCTATAGTCATTCTCTTAGTCATGGCCTGGCAAAAACGAGGTAAATTCTCTTTCCTGGTTAAGCTCTCATTCGGACTTCTCTTAGGAGGGGTCTCGGGCAATCTAATTGATAGGATTAGATTCGGCGCGGTTTTAGATTTTCTTGATTTTCGTATCTGGCCGGTCTTTAATATCGCTGATTCCGGCATTACCCTCGGTGTAATTTTTCTCTCTCTCCGCTTATTAAAAAAACGAAGTGTATCCGATACTTTTTAACTTAGGGCCTTTTAAGATTTATAGCTATGGCCTGTTTATGGCCATGGGTTTTCTTACTACCATCTTTTTAATAGAAAAAGAAGCCGCCAGGAGAAAAATCCCTGCAGCTAAAATATCCCATTTATGCCTACTTAGTTTCATATTTGCCATCCTGGGAGCGAGGCTTATGTATGTCCTTATGAATATCTCTTTTTATCGGGAAAGGCCTCTGGAGATTTTGATGCTCCATCACGGCGGACTTATGTTTCACGGCGGGTTAATTACTGGATTAGCCGCCGCCTGGGTTTATCTTAAAAGATCAAAACTCCCGGTACTTTCTGCCATGGATATAGTAGCGCTCTATCTTCCTATTGGACAGGCTATAGGCAGGATTGGGTGTTTCTTAAACGGGTGTTGTTTTGGAAGGGAAGGCCACCCTGCCCAGCTCTACGAATCCTTAGGTAGTATTATTATATTTATAATTTTGCGTCTGGTAAGTCAGCCATGTCCCCCACGCGTGGCCCGTAGGCTTGTCCTTCGGGGTGGTACAGGGTCTATTTTTTCTCTTTATCTTATTCTTTATCCGATAAACCGCATTGTAGTTGAATGCTTTCGGGCTGATTTACCTAAAATCTGGATGGGGCTTTCTCTCACCCAGTTGATAAGTGTGGGGATTTTTGTATGTGGGATAATAATATGGAAAAAAAGTTTAATTTCACAGTCTTAGACGAAGACGAGGGGAAAAGGCTTGATAAATTTCTCGCTTCCCAATCCCTTAATCTCTCCCGCACCTACATTGCGAGGCTTATCCGGGAGGAAAAGGCGCGGGTTAATGATAAGGTAGTAAAACCAAGCTATAGTCTCAGGGCAGGGGATCTTATAAACGTTACTGTCCCGCCGCCGGAGAAGATAGATATTAAACCCGAGGACATCCCTTTAAATATTGTCTATGAAGATGAGCATCTGCTGATAGTAGATAAGGAAGTCGGGATGGTTGTGCATCCCGCGCCGGGACATTACGACGGGACACTGGTCAACGCGCTTCTCTTTCACTGCGGCAATCTTTCATCAATAAACGGATTTTTAAGGCCGGGCATAATACACCGCTTGGACAAAGATACATCAGGACTTCTTCTCGTGGCTAAAGAAGATTATACGCATTTAAAACTCGTAGAGAGTATGCAGAAAAGAGAGATAAAACGCAGGTATAAAACTGTTGTCCATGGTATTATCGAGCCGGCTGAGGGCAGGATTGAGGGGCCTATAGCGAGGCACCCGCGTTTCAGAAAGAAGATGGCCGTAGTTAGAAGAAGAGGTAAAGATGCCGTTACCCTGTACAAAACAATAAAAATCTGGGAGAATTATTCTTTCCTGGAGGTAGAGCTCCTGACAGGCCGCACCCACCAGATAAGGGTCCATTTAGCGTATAAAGGTTATCCTGTTGTAGGGGATAAAATTTACGGACGTTTAAAACAAGATGAACTTGATAAACTTATCGGTCGCCAGGCCCTCCATGCCTATGAATTAAAATTTGTTCATCCGGTAACCAATGAAGAAAAACTTTTCCAAAGCCCCTTACCATTGGATATGGAACGGATCGTAGGAGAAAAAGGGGTTACGGGGTAGCTTGAGGTTTTAATTTTTCTAAAATTAATTTGTTATTTGCAGTGTCTATTTGGAACTTAAATCTTTTTAAAAAAGACATGCCCAGCAGGCCGTCTTTAATATCCTCCTTAACGCCTAATAATACCGCTGCCTCAACATTTTTGGTCTCAACGCCCTGCACATTCACGCTGTCCAGAATTATAAATCTCGCATTCAGCGTGCGGCCGTCAGCAACCTTAACGCTGGCCATCTTTCCTTCCTCTTTTATTCCTAATTTTTCCGCTATACTGTTTGATAGCATGATACAAGAGGCCCCGGTATCTAAACAAAGTGAGGCCTTGACCTTATTATTCAGTAAAGCTTCGACTACTATCATCTGACCGCGTTCCTTAGAAAATTCAACCTCTTTCGGCTCAAGTTCCTTTTTTTGTCTGGCCTCCTCCTGTTTCTTCTTTTTCTGTTGTTCCTGCGCAATAACCTTATCTTCCTGTTCCCTCTCTCTCTGCCATTGCCGGCGCATGGCCTCATTTTCCGCAGGGCTTGCCCTGTCTATACTTTCTATCTCTTTCCGTCCGAATTTAACCTTGCCGAATTCAATTTTTAACCAAACACCTTCATCAGTTTCCGTTGTTATTAAACCCTCCATGCTGCGGCCGTTCTTGAGATGTATAGTATCTGCGCTTGCATTTGCAATAAAAACGAGCAGAAAAATAAAAATGGGGACAGCGCCCTTTTTCACCTAATTTTCTCCTTTACCTAGAGTATACCACATTTCAAAAATAAGAGTTAGCTTTTCGTTGACAGGGGTTATCAATTATGTTATCTTAAAAATCAATGGAATATTTAACCCAACCCATTGAAAAACATTTAAATGACCTTGCGGCTAAACTGCCTGCGCCTGGAGGCGGGAGCGCTTCTGCCTTGGTTGGCGCAGAGGGAGCGGCATTGTTATCCATGGTATTAAATTTTACAATTGATAAAAAAGGATATGAAGGGTTCTGGGATGAAGCAAAGGAATTGTTAAAAAAGACAGAGGAGATAAGGCGCAGGCTTTCTTCTCTAATAGACGAAGATGTCAGGGCCTATGCTGAATTTAATAAGGTCTTTAAGATGCCAAAGGTGACTCAAGAAGAGAAGAAAAAAAGGGCAGAGGCAATGCAGGAGGGATTGAAGAAGGCAGAGGCTGTTCCTGAAGAGATCTGCAGATTAGCTTATGAAGGTGCCGGGCTTAGCCCGAGGATTTTAGAAAAAGGGAATAAAAATCTTCTCAGTGACGTAGAGGTAGCAATGGCGCTTTTTATAGCTTCTTTTAAAGGCGGAAGAATAAATTGCGAGATAAATCTGAAATCAATCAAGGATACGGAATTTTGCAAAAA
>JADHWT010000052.1 GCA_016783345.1 Candidatus Omnitrophota bacterium
GCTGTGTCCCGGCTACTATCATATCAAGCTGTCCTTTTTCTATCTCCTCATGAGTGGGATTGACTATAAACCTATTATCCACTCTCCCGATCCTCACTGCTGCCACAGGGCCATTAAAAGGAATCCCTGAAATGGCTACGGCTGCCGAAGATGCATTGATGGATAAAATATCAGGGTCATTTTTGTCATCAGCAGACAGGACAATAGACATTACCTGAATTTCATTCTGCATCCCTTTTGGGAAAAGGGGTCTTAATGGTCTATCGATCATCCGGGAAGTCAATATCTCTTTCTCGCTCGGCCGTCCCTCCCGTTTAAAAAACCCGCCCGGAATTTTCCCGGCGGCATATGTCTTTTCCCTGTAATCAACAGTCAGAGGAAGAAAATCCACAAATCCTTCTCTCTTCTTTTCAGAGGTAACTGCTGTGGCAAGCACCATTGTATCCCCATAACGAACTACAACCGCGCCATCAGCCAACTTTGCCATCTTTCCCGATTCAAAAATAAAATCCTTATCATTAATCTTTACAACTATTTGTTCAACCATCTTTTCCTCTTTCTTATTTCCGCAATCCTAATTTATCTACTATTTCCTTATAACGCGTAATATTTGTCCTTTTTAAATAATCTAATAATCGCCTTCTCTGTCCGACTAATTTAAGCAGACCCACACGTGAATGATGGTCCTTGGAATTAGACTTAAAATGTTCGGAGAGATAATTTATCCTTTCAGTGATTATGGCAATCTGCACTTCGCATGAACCGGTATCCGCTGTATGGAGCCTGTGCTTTTCAATCAGATTACTTTTTCTTTCCTTTGTTAAAGCCATTCTTTTCCTCCTTATTTACAAAATAAAGCAGGTCTATAAGCCGAGTTCTGTGCAAGATGGCTATTCATCTAGGATCTATGTTACCATAGACCTCAAGCAGCCTACCCGAGAGTTATAGCGGCCGGACATCCGTCCTCTCCTATTTGGCCTTGCTCCGGATGGGGTTTGCCATGCCAGAGAAATTACTTTCTCTGCGGTGGGCTCTTACCCCGCCGTTTCACCCTTACCCTGCACTCATGTGCGTGGCGGTCTATTTTCTGTGGCACTTTCCTTGAACCTACCTTTACAGTAAGCCCACTGGGTGTTACCCAGCATCCTGTCCTTTGGAGCTCGGACTTTCCTCAGGGAAAAAGTATTACCTTTTGGGCAGTACCTGATTCCCCGCAGCCATCAGACCTGCTTTATTTAATTATATAGAAGATTATACCTGTAGCCAAAATATAGTCAAGCAAAATATATAATCAAGAATTTAATTGACAAGTATTAAAATCTGATATTTAATTAAGATTATGCTTATCGGCTGCGGAAATGAAGAAAAAGTCCTTTGTGAAAAGGATGTATATGCCTTAGCAGAAAAGGCATTCTCATCTCTATCTCTTAAAAATAAACGCATCCTGGTCCTTATCCCGGACCATACCCGCACCTGCCCTGTAGGCCTTTTCTTTAGAATCTTTTTTGACCTCTTGGGAAACAAGGTCAAAAACCTGGATTATCTTGTAGCCCTCGGGACACACAGGCCTCTAACCTTTGAAAAAATCCTGCAAAGAGTAGAGATAACGCCAAAGGTCTATAAGGGAAAATATAAAAAGATAAATTTCTATAATCACCTCTGGGATAAAGAAAACACATTTAAGACTATAGGGACTATCCCCAGCTCACGGATAAAAGAGATAACAGACGGCTTATTTGGAGAAGACGTAATTATTAAAATAAACAAACTCATATTCGAATATGACCTGGTCATTATCCTTGGGCCCACCTATCCCCACGAAGTAGTGGGTTTTTCAGGAGGAAATAAATATCTCTTCCCGGGCATTTCAGGACGGGAGATTATAAACTTCTTCCACTGGTTTGGCGCAGTTATTACCAACCCGGTTATTAACGGGGTAAAGGATACCCCGGTAAGAAAGGTAATTGATGAAGCTGCCTCTTTTATAACAACCCCTGTTCTCTCCTTTAACCTTGTAGTTAAAGAGGAGAAACTACAAGGGCTTTTTATCGGCGAGCCCGGAGAGGCATTCAGTCAAGCAGCGGATCTATCATCCAAACTTCATATTGTATATAAAGATAAACCTTTCAAAAAGGTTTTAGGAATGGCGCCTCTTATGTATGATGACCTCTGGGTAGCAGGCAAGGTCATGTATAAACTCGAGCCTGTAGTTAGCCCTGGCGGAGAACTCATTATCTATGCGCCACATATCAATGAAGTATCCTATTCACATGGGGAGGTTATAGATAAGATAGGATATCATGTAAGGGACTATTACTTAAAACAGTGGGAGAAATTTAAAGGTTTTCCATGGGGCGTAGTTGCGCACTCCACGCATGTAAGAGGCACAGGGACATTTGAAAACGGTGTGGAAAAACCACGTGTCAAGGTCACCCTCGCTACTGCTATTCCAGAGGAAAGATGTAAAAAGATAAACCTCGGTTATCTTGATCCTTCTTCAATAAATATCGATGACTGGAAAGGAAAGGAAGAGGAAGGAATGCTCCTCGTCCCGCACGCCGGCGAGACTTTATTCAGGCTAAAAAGTAACTAAAATAAAAATCAGCGCCTTACCCGCGCATTACCTTCCCAGATACTCCAGACCTGCTCTTCGTCAAGAGGCTCTGCGTAATCAGTCATAAGCGTTGTGACCATTGCTCCGCTGGCCCAACCGAACTGCACCCACTTCTCCGGGTCCCAGCCTTTCAGGATCGCGTAAAGCATACCGCCGACAAAACCATCACCGCCACCAATCCGATCGAGCACCGTGATTTCGCGGGGTTCCACAACATGCCAGTTGTCATCCACTGACATGATAGCTCCCCACAGGTGGCAGTTCGCGCTGACGACATCACGCAGGGTGGTGGCGAAGACTGCGGCATTCGGAAACGCCTGCTTTGCTCGATTGATCATGCCCTTGAAACTCTCGATCTTAGACGAGAGGTCTTTGCCGCCCGCCTCCGGACCTTCGATTCCCAGACATAGCTGGAAATCTTCCTCGTTCCCGACGAGGATGTCGGACATTCCCGCGATCTCTTTAAAAATTTCATGAAGCTCATCCTCGCGGCCCTTCCAGAACGAGGCGCGATGGTTGAGGTCAAAGGATATCCGGGTCTTGTATTTCTTCGCGGCCCTGGCAAGTTCAAGGCAGAAGGTTCCTGTCTCGGGTGAGAGCGCTGATATCAGTCCGGACAGGTGTACGATCTGGACACCCTCTTTACTGAAAATCCTGTCGAGGTCAAAATCTTTTACATCTAAAGTCCGGCCAACCTCACCTGCCCGGTCATTATGCACACGCGGCCCGCGGGAACCAGCGCCGCTGTCGGCAATATTGAACTGATGGCGATAGCCCCATGGCCCGCCCTGCTCGACTTCCTTGCCTTCATAATCCATATGCCGGCCCGCAAGGTTATCTTTGATGAACCGGGCAATCGGGCTGTCCTTGACAAAGGTCGTCAATACTTTAACAGGGAGCCCGAGATAGGACGAAACACTCGCCACGTTAGATTCCGCACTGGTTGCCTGCATGATGAATGTTTTGCTGCAATGCACGGGCTGACCATTGAGAGGGGTGACACGCACCCCCATACTGGTGGGCACGAGCATTGAATAAGAGCAATCTTTCCGAAGTTTAATTTTCATACAAACCTTCCTTTTTTGTTCCGCAAAAAAAGGACAGACACCTTACCTAAAGGTACAGGGCAAGCCCTAGCCGGAGTCAGTCCCAATTTTTGCTTAAAATCTTTTTGAGGGCCTTTACTGCCAGGCGGAAATTGTCCGGACCTGAAAAACCGCCGAATTGCCCGGCTTTAGAGAGATGCGGCTCAAGAGACAAAAAACCTGCATAGCCCCTCTTTTTTAAACCCTTTAAAACTTCTTCTATCTGTCCGTCCCCGTTACCTGCCGGGGTAATGGTCATTTCTTTTGCAAATTTTGCATCCTTGATATGCACATATTCGATATATTTTTCCAGGAGCGGATAGCAGTCAGTATACGGCTTCTCATTCTCAACAACAAAATTCGCCGGGTCAAAAGTAAAACGAAGGTGAGGAGAATTAATAGTCTCTAAAATATCACGGCATCGACTTGCAATATTGCCGAATAGACCGACTTCATTTTCATTTAAAAGGATAACCCCTTCTCTTTTAGCGATATCTGTCTTTTTTTTCATTCTCTCCATAACTTCATCGCGGTATTTAGCAGGATCTTCTCCTTTAGGAGGATAATAGGAAAAGATGCGTATATATCTCGTATCAAAATAATGGGCAATCTTTATGACCCTTTCAAAGTCTTTGAGATGTTTCTCAAAATCATCCTTTATGCCGATTTTGCCGATAGGTGAGCCGATAGCCGAAATTTTAAACCTTTTATTCTCAAGACCTTTTTTAATAGCAGAGAGATCTTGATCAGTAAAGTCTAAAATCCCTTTGCCTTCCACGCCCCTCAGCTCCAAAAACCTCATACCCTCCTCAGCCATAACCTCAAGTTGTTCGTTCAGGTGTGGTGAGATCTCATCCCCAAAACCAGTCAGCTCATATTTAAACATATCTCTCCTGTTTTAGCTTCATGGGGACAGTTCGCAAAAAAAGGACAGACACCTGCGGAGTCAGTCCCAATTTTTGCGACAGTCCCCGATATAACCCCCGTTCACTCACCGATTACAATTTATTTCTGTTCCGGGGTCTTTTCTTCCGGTTTGCAACAAGTGTCTGCTTTTGGCTTGCAGCAGCCCTTTTTCTTTAAACAACAGATTACTATCAGAACAACAACTACGACCAGTACAACAATTACTACGTTCATTTTTCCCTCCTTGTTTTGCTACTCTTTACCTCTTCTATCTTCTTCCTTACCTTTTCCTGCTCCGGATCAACCGCAAGTGACTTCTCCCACGCCTCAACAGCCTTATCTATCGATCCCTTCTTTAAATATACATCTCCGAGATGGTCATAGATAATCGGGTCATCTTCAGCAAGTAAAACAGCTCTCTCTAATTCTTTTAATGCCTCACCATACATCCCTTTCTGATAATAGATCCATCCGAGAGAATCAACAAAATATCCATTATCCGGTTCTAAGGCTAATGCCATCTCTAATAACTCCATTGCCTCATCCAATCTTATACCTTTTTCTGCATACATATATCCTAAATAATTATAGGTATCAGCATGTTTTGGGTTAATCTTGATAGTCTCTTTAAAGGCCTTAACCGCGCCTTCAAAATCCTTCTGTTTTTCTAAAACTACCCCCAGATAGAAATAGGCAGTATCACTGGTTGCGTCAATCTCTATTGCCTTAAGATAATTGGCCTTTGCCTTTTCATAGTCTTTCTTATCGGAATAGGTGAGTCCGAGAAGGATATAGACGTCGGATGTCTTATTGTCCAGGGAGACCGCGCGCTCAAGGGCTTTTATGCTTTTAGCAGTATCTTTTTTTTGGGCATAGAGATAACCTAATTGAATATAGGCATTGACAAAATTCGGGTCTAACTCCAGGAGCTTTTCATATTCCATTATCGCCTCATCAATTCTGTCAGTCTCTATATAGAGCGTCCCGAGAAAAGACCTGATAATCCCGCTCCGGGGCCGGAGCTTTACTACTTCTTCAAATTCTTTTATAGCCAGGTCTATCTTTTTCTGGGAATAGTATATCAGACCAAGATTCGTATGGGCCTGCACATTTTTGGGATCGAGCTTCAGGATAAGGCTATATTTTGAAACAGCCTCAGTTAGATCTCCCCTTTTATAATATGCCCTGGCCATCCTGTCATATACATCCAGACTTAAAGGATTTATCTTTAGGGTCCTTTCATAGGCCTCCATCGCCTGTGTAAAATCTCCCATAAATTCATATACAAGGGCGAGAAGGAACTGCGCCTCCAGGAATTCATTATACAATTCAAGCGCAATTTTTAGTTCCTTTTGAGCCTGTATATAATCTTCTTTATGGACATAGAGAAATCCTAATTCAAAACGGAGGCGCGGGTCGTCAGGCTTAAGCTCTACTAAATTTTTATAGATCTTTATAACCTCATCCCACATCTCATCCTGAATATAGATATCCACCAGGGCAAAACGGGCTTTAACAAAAGATTCTTCAAGTTCGATAGCCTTTTTTAAATTGGCTATGGCGAGCTCCTTATTTTCCTGCGCCCGATAGATAAGCCCAAGATGAAAATATGCCTTGCTGAAATTTGGATTGAGACGAATAGCAGCCTTGAGCTGCGCTATAGCGCGGCTTCTGTCACCGCGTCTGAGATACTTTACCGCTACATTTGTCCTGATGGCAGCTGAGTATGGATCAAGGTTTAAGGCCCTTTCCAGCTCTTCCAGACTTTCCTCTTCCTCACCCTGCTTCTCACAGATTAAGCTTTTACAAAAATGGCTAAGGGCCTTGTAATTATAGACCAACCGCCCATCTTCTTCACAAAAACCCGGGGAGATGAAAATAAAAAGAAAAAGGGGCAAAAAAAGGGACAGAAAAAGGGGACGCAATGACATTTAGTATATCACCTTATTCAAAGGATATTCTATGATGCCCTCTGCCCCTGCTGCTTTTAAGCGCGGGATAAGGTCACGAACTACAGCCTCATCAATAATGGTCTCAACAGCTACCCATTCTTTTTTACTTAAGTGTGATATGGTAGGGTTACGCATTGCCGGAAGTAACGCGAGGACCTTTTGTAATTTTTTTTGAGGGACATTCATCTTTAAGCCGACCTTCTCTTCGGCATTTAAAGCCCCTTTTAACAGGAGGGCAAGATTATCAATCTTTTTTTTCTTCTTTCCATCTCTGTATGAGTCCCTGTTGGCAATAAGCTTTGTAGTGGAACTAAGGATAGTGTCTATAATTCTAAGATTATTTGC